>CAXNKI010000111.1:0-5449 GCA_964202645.1 Alphaproteobacteria bacterium
GCCGCAGAAAGCAGACCTGACATGACCACTGAAGTCACCGTTCCGATCCTGGGCGAAAGCGTCAGCGAGGCGAGCATCGGCCAGTGGCTGAAGCAGCCGGGAGATCCCGTCGCACTCGACGAGGCCATCGCCAGCCTGGAAACCGACAAAGTCGCAATCGAAGTGACCGCGCCCGCCGCTGGCACCATGGGTGTGCAACTGGCCAAGGAAGGCGACACAGTGCTGGTCGGCGCAGTGATCGCGACAATCGAGGCCGGCGGTGCGGCTTCGGCCCCTGCACCGGCGCCAGCACCAGCGATAGCCCCTGCCGCTGCCCCGGCGCCCGCAGCAGCGGCCAGCGAGGCCACCACCCTCTCGCCTTCGGTGCGCCGCGCGGTGCTGGAACACGGCATCGATCCTGCATCGGTCAAAGGCACCGGCAAGGATGGTCGGATCACCAAGGAAGATGTGCTCACGGCCGCCGCCAGCAAGGCCGCCCCGGCCGCGGCGGCGACTGCGCCCGCTAGCGCACCGGCACCTGCCCCGGCCAATGCGCCAGCCCCTGCAGCCCCGGGCGAGCGCCGCGAAGAACGCGTCAAGATGACCCGTCTGCGCCAGACCGTGGCCAAGCGGCTTAAGCAGGCGCAGGAAACCGCCGCGCTGCTGACAACGTTTAACGATTGCGACATGAGCGCCGTCATCGCCGCGCGCGACAAGTTCAAGGATCAGTTCGAGAAGAAGCACGGCGTCAAGCTCGGCTTCATGAGTTTCTTCGCCAAGGCCGCCTGCCTTGCGCTCAAGGACATCCCGGCGGTCAACGGGCAGATCGACGGTGAGGAAATCGTCTATTTTGACTATGTCGACCTCTCCGTTGCTGTCTCAGCGCCAAACGGCCTCGTCGTTCCCGTCGTCCGCAATGCCGACAGCCTGTCTTTCGCCGGCATTGAAAAAGCCATCGCCGACCTTGGCAAGCGCGCCCGCGAAGGCACGCTGACCATGGAAGACATGAAGGGCGGCACTTTCACCATTTCCAACGGCGGCGTGTTCGGTGGTCTGATGTCCACCCCGATCATCAACCCGCCGCAGAGCGCCGTTCTCGGCCTGCACCGCATCGAGGATCGCCCGGTGGTGCGCGATGGCCAGATCGTAATCCGCCCGATGATGTATCTGGCGCTGAGCTATGACCACCGCCTGATTGACGGGCGCGAGGCAGTGACCGCGCTCAAGACGATCAAGGAAGCGATCGAGGATCCGACGCGGTTGCTGATTGATTTGTGATCCTTCGACACGCTCAGGATGAGCGGACGCAGTGCTATATTTGCAGACCCGCTCAGGCTGAGCTTGTCGAAGCCCGCGCGCACGGAGGCTCCCATGGCTGAATACGATTTCGACGTGATCTTTATCGGTGCCGGCCCCGGCGGTTATGTCGGCGCAATCCGCGCAGCACAGCTGGGCCTGTCGGTCGCCTGCGTAGAGGCGCGCGAGACGCTGGGCGGGACTTGCCTCAATGTCGGCTGCATTCCCTCCAAGTCACTACTCCATGGCTCGGAGCTTTTCGAGGAAGCCGCGCACGGCACGCTGGCGAAATTCGGCGTCAAGACCGGCAAGGTCGAACTCGATTTGCCGGCAATGCAGGGCGAGAAGGCCGGCGCGGTCAAGGAACTGACCCAAGGCATCGAATTCCTGTTCAGGAAGAACAAGGTCACCTGGCTGAAAGGCTTCGCGGCATTCAAGGATTCGCACACCGTGAGCGTCGCGGGCAAGGACTACTCCGCAAAGAATGTGGTCATCGCCACCGGTTCATCAGTCACCCCGCTCCCCGTAGTGGAGGTCGACAACGCCAAGGGCATTATCGTCGATTCGACCGGCGCACTCGAACTTGCCCGCGTGCCGCAGCACCTCGTGGTGATCGGCGGCGGGGTGATCGGGCTTGAGCTCGGCTCGGTCTGGCGGCGACTAGGGGCGAAAGTCACCGTGGTCGAATATCTCGACGCGCTGCTGCCAGGAATGGATGGCGACATCCGCAAGGAAGCCGCCAAGATCTTCAAGAAGCAGGGCATGGAGCTCAAGCTTTCCACCAAGGTCACTGGCGCCAGCGTCAAAGGCAAAAAGGCGACGCTGACGCTGGAGCCCGCCTCAGGCGGCGCTGCCGAGACGATCGAAGCCGATTGTGTTCTGGTCGCCATCGGGCGGCGGCCGAATACCGAGGTGCTGAACCTCGCCGCAATCGGGCTCGAGCTCAACGCACGCAGCCAGATCGAAACCGGCCATGATTTCCAGACCAAAGTTCCGGGCATCTGGGCAGTCGGCGACGTGATTCCGGGGCCAATGCTCGCCCACAAGGCCGAGGACGAGGGCATTGCCGTCGCCGAATTCATTGCCGGCCAGATCGGCATCGTCAATCACGCCGTGATCCCCGGGGTGGTTTATACCAGCCCCGAATTTGCCGGCGTGGGCCTGACTGAAGAACAGGCGCGCGAAAAAGGAGAGATCAAGGTCGGCAAGTTCCCGATGCTGGCCAACGCCCGCGCCAAGACCAACCGCGAGCACGATGGTTTCGTCAAGGTCATCGCCGATGCAAAAACCGACCGCGTGCTCGGCGTGTGGTGCATCGCCACGCTCGCCGGCACGATGATCGCAGAAGCAGCGCTAGGCATGGAATTCGGCGCGACTTCCGAAGACATCGCTTACACCTGCCACGCCCACCCGACCCATTCCGAAGCGCTCAAGGAAGCGGCGATGGCTGTGCGCGGCAAGCCCATTCATATGTAAGAGGATCCGGGACTGTGCTAGCAAGCCAGCTATGCCCGATCCCGCAATTGCCCTGCCCGCGATCCTTGGCGCGCTCGATCTCGCCGCGATAGCTATCTTCGCACTGACCGGGGCGCTGCTAGCGGTGCAACTGCGCCAGACTTTCGTCACGGTGGCTTTCTTTGCGCTGATCACAGGGGTCGGCGGCGGGTCGGTGCGCGATGTGCTGATCGGCGCGAGTGTATTCTGGGTGCGCGATCCTTGGGTCGCCGCAGTTTGCCTTGGGGTGGCGTTGGTGGTGTGGTTCACGCCGCATCGCTGGTGGGAAGGCAAGCTGCTCGAATGGGCAGACGCCGCCGGGCTTGCCGCCTATGCTGTGCTGGGCACGGCAAAGGCGCTTGCCTATGGCGTCGCGCCCGTGCCAGCGGTGCTTATGGGAGTGGTCACTGGCTGCGTCGGCGGCATCATCCGCGATGTCCTGGCGGGGCGGCCTTCGATCCTGATGCGACCGGAGCTCTATATCACTGCAGCAGCGCTGTCTTCGGCGCTCTGTGCTGCAGGTTCTGCTCTGGAACTTGCAGCAAAGCCGGTCTGGGCGATTGCCGCAGTGGCAGGTTTTGCCCTGCGCGGTGCGGCAATTCACTGGGGCATTGACCTGCCAACCTATCGCCGCGAGGGCGAACGACGGAGTTAGTCCTGACCGCGGCCGTCAACTGTGACGCTGCGGATCCGGCCTTCACCATCAACGCTGCAATCGAACGACTGACCGCCGCCGATACGGCCTGCAACGCGCCAGCCATTTGCATCGCGGTTGACCGAATCGACCGTATCAACCCGCGTGGAGCCGCGCTCGACTTCGCCAACGCAGCGGTCCACCGCGCCATCGATCCCGCGATCTGCACCCGAATAAGAGCCGCGCGTATCGTCGCTGCGGCCACCATAGCGGTAGTCGTTCCCGCGATAATCGTTGCCCCGGTAGTCATTGCCCCGGTAATCATCACCGCGATAGGTGCCATCACGCGCTTGGCGATCACGGTTGCTCTTGCTCGCAGCAGAAGCGATCGCGGCGATCATGCCAATGCCGATGATGCCGCCGACGACCCAGGCGCCAGTGTCATCGCGGTCGTGATGGCGATAGCCGCCGCCCCAGCCCCGATCAGCCAAAGCCGGCGTCGCGACCAATGTCAGTGCCGCAGCCGCTGCCAGCAACCGTGGCACACGCGAACCCAGAATCGTCATGTCAGCAAACCCCTTGTTTGCGGGAGCGCAGCGCTGTCCGGGACTCGGAGCAGTATGACCCCCCATTTGATTGCCGGGCTAGGCGGCCCAGGCTTTCGCAAGCCTGAACCGCCTTCGCCCGCTTGTCATTGCGGATCAGAGACCGCGAACGCCGTCGATGTCGAGTGCTACGACCCTGCCGCGCTCAAACCGGCAGTTGAATGAGCCGCTGTCGCGGTACCCTGCACGGCCATTCCAGCCGCGACGCGAATCGCGCCAGTCGTTGTCGCGCCAGCCGCCGCGTTCGCGCACATTCAGCCGCCCGCGCACTTCAAAGCCCCAGCGGGTGTCGCGCACGTCGCGAATGTCGACCACCCGGGCGCGGTCATAGCCATTGCGATAAGCCGAACGCTCGGCGACGCGTGAGCAGGCAGCGACGGCCGCGCGGGGATTTTCGCGTTGGCCCCAGCCGCGCTCATGGCCGAAGTCGCCGCCACGGCCATAGCCATCGGCGAGCGCGGGCGAAGCCGCTGCAAGAGTCATTGCCGCGATCGCGGCGGGAGCCAGCAAAGCTTTGATCGGGGTAATCATGGTTCAGTGCCTTTGTTCGCGCCGGGTGGGATAACCCGGCCACATCGCCCTTATGGATCGGGCAGCGTGATACGGAACTGAACTGCGCTGACAGATTTCATTCATGTTTGTCGCCAATATTATGAACAATATGGCAGCTCTAACATCACATTAACCATTACCGCCTAGGCTGGCAGCATGGAATGGATACTCGCCCTGCTCCCCGCTTTCATCCTCGTCGCGTTGCTAAGCGCCGCCGAAATGCTGGTGCGTCCTGCCCGAAGCGATTGGTGGCGCAATCTCCAGGCCTGGCTGCTCAGCACTGTGGCAGGTATGGCCGCCATCCCCTTGCTCATCGCGCTCGGCGGGCCTTCGCTGATTGACGGCGCAGCGCTGCCGGTCTGGGCCGGAGTGCTCGGCTATCTGGTTGTGCGCGACCTCCTCGAATTCCTGTTCCACCGTGCCCAGCACACCGTGCCCTGGATGTGGTCGATGCATTCGCTGCACCATTCCGACCCTGACATGTCGGCGCTGACTACTAGCCGCCATTTCTGGGCCGAACCGCTGATCAAGGCTGTCACCATCTGGCCGCTCGCCGCGCTGATCATCGCGCCGACGCCACTGATGCTCGGCTTGTTCAACCTCTTCAGCCTGTGGAACTTCGTGGTCCATGCGCGGTTGCCGATCGGCCTCGGCAAACTCTCATGGCTGCTCAACACCCCGGCCTATCACCGCCGCCGCCACTCGGCGCTGCCAGAGCACTACAACAGCAATTACGCCGCGCTCCTCCCGATTTTCGATGTGCTGTGCGGCAGCTACAACCGCCCCGATGGCTGGCCGCCAACCGGGCTTGATACCAAACCTGAATCGCTGAGCGATCTGATCACCTGGCCGGTGCGGCAGGGGCAGGCAGAGGCGTCGCAGCCGGCTT
>CAXNKI010000112.1:0-5437 GCA_964202645.1 Alphaproteobacteria bacterium
TCGCCTCGCCGTTGCCCGGCGAGGTCTCGAACATGGTCGTGCGCCCGCCGCCGCCGCGCGCCTCCAGATTGATGATCGTGCCAATGCGGCCACGCAGCGGATCAGCGGCGAAGAAGGCCTCGGCGCCGCTGAGCCCCAGTTCTTCGGCATCGGTGATGACTACAACCAGATCGCGCGCCGGCTGGCCCGAAGCCTTGATCGCGCGCAAGGTCTCCAGGATAGTCGCCACTCCCGCAGTATCGTCCGCCGCGCCGGGCGAGCCCCAGACGGTGTCATGATGCGTCATCAACGCGACGGCAGGCGCAGCCCGGTTCTTGCCGGGCAGCACGCCGATCACGTTGACCAGCTTTTCCGGCACCAATGCACCCTTGCTGAGCAGCGCCATGCGATCAATGGCCGCTTGCGGCAGGGCGGCTTCGGCCTCGCGCACTTCCAGCCCAAGACCGCGCAATTGTTCGGCGATGTAGCTGCGCACGGCTGCATTTTCCGCGCTACCAGTCGGGTGCGGACGAGCTGCGACGCGGCGCACATGGGCCATGGCGCGACTTGCGGAGAACTCCGTCTGCGCTGCATCGGCAGGCAAGGGCCGCGGGGGCGTGGTACCCAGAATGCCCAGCCCGACAGCAACCAGCATCGCGGCGACGAAGCCGATCCAGTTTTTCATCCCATCGCTCCCGCTTGCCCGCACGAGGGATGCGCCGCGCGATGGCCCGAGTCAAATTGCCCTTTTGTCTGTGCAACAGCCTTCCGTGCGGGGTGGCTTCGCGCCTCGCCACCGCCTATGGGGGGCCTGATTCCGACTCACCCCCCAGAGCTGGGCTTATTCCGCATGAAGATCGCCATCGCCTCAGACCACGCCGCTTTCGCGCTCAAGGCCGAGCTTGCCGCATGGCTGGCCGAGGCCGGGCATGAGGTCACCGACCTCGGCCCGGACAGCGAGGCCTCGGTCGATTATCCAGACTTTGGCTATGCGCTTGGCCAGCACGTCGCCGCTGGCAAGGCGACACGCGGCGTTGCGCTGTGCGGCTCGGGCATCGGTATTTCGATCGCGATCAACCGCATTGCCGGCGCGCGCTGTGCCCTTGTTTCCGAGCCGCTCTCCGCCAAGCTCGCCCGCGAGCACAACGACGCTAACGTCATCGCCATGGGCGCGCGCCTTACCGGCTCCGACATGGCCAAGGCCTGCCTCGAGGCATTCCTTGCCACCCCCTTCGCCGGCGACCGCCACGTGCGCCGGGTCGACAAACTTTCAAATCCTCCTTTCAGCAGAGAAGAAGCATGAGCACCGCAGCCACTCTCGATAGCGTCACCTCAAGGGGCTTTTTCACCAAGAGCCTAGCCGAAGCCGATCCCGAGATCGCCGGCTGGATCGCCAAGGAGCTTGGCCGCCAGCGCGACAAGATCGAGCTGATCGCGTCCGAAAACATCACCAGCCGCGCCGTGCTCGAAGCCACCGGCTCGGTGCTGACCAACAAGTATGCCGAAGGCTATCCGGGCAAGCGCTATGATGGCGGCTGCGAATATGTCGACGAGATCGAGCTGATCGCCATCGCGCGCGCCAAGGCGCTGTTTGGCTGCGAGTTCGCCAACGTCCAGCCCAACAGCGGCAGCCAGATGAACCAGGCGGTGTTCCTCGCTCTGCTCCAGCCCGGCGACAGTTTCATGGGGCTCGATCTCAACGCAGGCGGGCATCTGACCCACGGCTCGCCAGTCAACATGAGCGGCAAATGGTTCAAGCCGGTGCCCTACACCGTGCGCGAGGACGATCACCAGATCGACATGGACGAGGTTGCCCGGATTGCCCGCGAAAACCAGCCCAAACTGATCATCGCCGGCGGCACGGCCTATAGCCGGACATGGGACTGGGCGGGCTTCCGCGCGATTGCCGACGAAGTGGGCGCGCACCTGCTGGTCGATATGTCGCACATTTCGGGCCTGGTTGCGGGCGGCGCTCATGCATCGCCCATTCCGCATGCCCATGTCGTCACCACCACAACGCACAAGTCGCTGCGTGGACCGCGTTCAGGCGTGATCCTGACCAACGACGAGGCGCTCGCCAAGAAAATGAATTCGGCGATCTTCCCCGGCCTGCAGGGTGGGCCGCTGATGCATGTCATCGCCGCCAAGGCAGTGTGCTTTGCCGATGCGATGAAGCCTGAATTCAAGACCTATGCCCGCGCAGTAGTCGAAAACGCCAAAGTGCTGGCCGCCAGCCTGCAGGAACAGGGCCTTGCCATCGTTTCGGGCGGGACGGACAACCACCTGATGCTGGTCGACCTCAGGCCCAAGCAGGCCAAGGGCAAGCATGCCGAAAAGGCGCTCGACCGCGCGAACATCACTTGCAACAAGAACAACATCCCGTTCGATACCGAAAAGGCCGCGCTGACTTCCGGCCTGCGGCTGGGAACGCCTGCCGGCACCACGCGCGGCTTCGGCGCTGATGAATTTCGCGCAATCGGCGGCTGGATCGCTGAAGTTGTCGAGGGTCTGCGCAAGAATGGCGAAGATGGCGATGCACAGGTTGAGGCCTCGGTCGCCGCTCGCGTCGAGGAGCTTTGCGCGCGCTTCCCGATCTACGAAGGGATGTAAGCCAATGGCCGGACAGAAACCCAAAGACGATCTGATCGACGACGTCCGCGAGGAAATCGTCGGAATTGCCAAGGATGGCATGGCCCACCCATCGACCAAACCGGTGCTGAAAGGCGCTGCCATTGGTGCAGTTGCGGGTCTGGTGCTGCCCGTGATCTCATGGCCGCTCGGCCTCGTCGCCGGGGCGGGTTATATGCTCTACAAGCGGGTGCGGCCCACATAAATGCGTTGCCCCTTCTGCGCGCACGACGACAGCCAGGTGAAGGATTCGCGCCCCACCGAAGACAACACCGCCATCCGCCGCCGCCGCCAGTGCGAGAGCTGCGGCGCGCGCTTCACCACGTTTGAGCGGGTCCAGCTGCGCGATATCGTCGTGATCAAGGCCGACGAAGGCCGCGAGACCTTCGACCGGGGCAAGATCGAGCAGTCAGTGGCGCTCGCCTGCCGGAAGCGCGGGATTTCGCAGGAACGGCTCGACCAGCTCGTCTCCGGAATTCAGCGCCAGATCGAGACGCTTGGGGAGAGCGAAGTGCCAAGCAAGACCATCGGCGAAATGGTGATGGAAGGGCTGCGGCATCTCGATTCGGTCGCCTATATCCGCTTCGCTTCGGTCTATCGCGATTTCGGCGAGGCGCGCGATTTCGAGGAATTTGCGAGTACGGTCAGGGATGTGGGACAAGCATAGAGTCCCATAACTCCGTTCCTCCCGAGCCCGGTCGAGGGACTATTTCGAGCGAAGCGAGAACGGGATCGAAACCCAATGAAGCCCTTCTACACCTACATGCTGCGCTGCGCCGACAACTCTTATTACGTCGGGCACACCGACGATCTCGAACGCGATCTGGCGCAGCACCGCACCGGAACGCGCGACGAATACACCGCCAGGCGCCTGCCGGTTGAACTGGTCTGGTCCGGGCCCTTCGCTGACCGGGACACTGCCTTCGCCGCCGAACGCCGCCTGAAGGGCTGGTCGCGCGCCAAGCGGGAGGGTCTGATTGCCGGCGATGCCGCGCTGGCGCTGCAACTGACCACCTCGGCACCTGTATCGCGGGTCGAGGGCAAGGTGGATGCCACAAGTGGCATGGCAGTGCCCCGGGAAAGCCAGCCGGTGATTGTTCTCGTGCGCCCCCAACTCGGCGAAAACATCGGCAAGGCGGCGCGCGCGATGCTCAATTTCGGACTGACCGAGATCCGCCTCGTCGCTCCCCGCGATGGCTGGCCAAATCCCAGCGCCGGGCCGGCAGCGGCAGGGGCCAACGTAGTGCTGCAACATGCGCAGGTGTTTGAAACACTCGCCGAAGCTGTCGCCGATTGTGCCCATGTCTATGCCACAACTGTGCGCAAGCGGGGCGTCATCAAGCCGGTTGTGACCCCTGAGCAGGCGGCACAGGCGATTCACCAGGGCCCGGGCCGCTCGGCCATCGTCTTCGGCCCGGAACGCTCCGGCCTAGAGACCGAAGACGTCGCGCTGGCCCGCGCGATAATCACCGTGCCGATCAACCCGGAATTTGCCTCGCTCAATCTGGCGCAGGCAGTGATCCTGTGCGCTTATGAGTGGTCAAAGCAGGTCGGGCTTGCCCAGCCGACCGCCGAGGAACTGCTCCCCCCTGCCCCTCAGGCAGAGCTGGAAGGCATGATCGCCCAGCTTGATGCCTTGCTGGAGCCGCGCGGCTATTATTTCCCGGAAGGCCGCAGCAGTGCCACCCGGCTGACCTTGCGCAGCCTGCTGACCAAGCCGGGCTGGGACCATCTGGAAGTGCGCACCTTGCGCGGCGTGCTTTCGGCGTTGCGTCGGCAACCGGATGCGGACGGGCCTGAAACGGATTGACCTTTGCCAGGGGCCCCGCTAAGCGCGCGCCTTCGCAATTGACCCTGCACTCCGGTGAAGCAGCGGTCGCATCTGATAATTGGTCAGGTGGTGCGGTTCCGGACTTGAAGCACAGGCACAATGCCTGGCACGCAAATTATAAGGATTGGCGCCATGTCAAAGCGCAATGCATCGAAGTATAAGCTTGATCGCCGTATGGGCGAGAACATCTGGGGCCGTCCCAAGAGCTCGGTCAACCGCCGCGCCTACGGCCCGGGCCAGCACGGCCAGCGCCGCAAGAGCAAGGTTTCCGGCTACGGCATCCAGCTCCGCGCCAAGCAGAAGCTCAAGGGCTATTACGGCGAAGTCACCGAAAAGCAGTTCAAGCGCACCTACCAGGAAGCCGCCCAGATGAAGGGCGACACCGGCCAGAACCTGATCGGCCTGCTCGAGCAGCGGCTGGACATGGTGGTCTATCGCGCCAAGTTCGCGCCGACCATCTTCTCGGCCCGCCAGATCGTTTCGCACGGCCACATCCGCGTCAACGGCGTGAAGTGCAACATCGCCAGCCGCCGCGTGTTCCCGGGCGACATCATCAGCCTGGGCACCAAGGCCAAGGAAATGGCGCTGATCGCCGAAGCGCAGAGCCTCGCCGAACGCGAAGTGCCCGATTACGTGGCGCCCGACGGCACCGACAAGATCACTTTCGTGCGCGTTCCGACGCTGGACGAAGTGCCTTATCCGGTGCGGATGGAACCCAATCTGGTCGTCGAATTCTACTCGCGCTGATCTTTCAGCCAGTCTGAAGTTCGAAAGGGCGGTCCGCAAGGGCCGCCCTTTTCCTTTGCAGCAAGGCGCGGCTATGCTGCGGGCGATAACCGGAACGGGAGAACAGGCAGCATGGGCAAACTCAAGGTAGTGGTCGCGGGCACCGGCTTTGGCTGCCGCATCCAGATCCCGGCGCTGCGCGGCGCGGGCTTCGAGGTCGTCGCTCTGGTCGGCTCCGATCCGCAGCGCACCGAAAGCCGCGCCGCCGCCAAC
>CAXNKI010000113.1:0-5365 GCA_964202645.1 Alphaproteobacteria bacterium
AGGGCGGACCTCAGGGCCGTTGCCAGCCAATAACGCATCCTCTCCCGATGCAGTCCGCCCTCACGCCCTTCCCTTGCTGGGAAGAAATTTCGAATCTTTGTCCGATGAGCGACCATACACCTCTAACCCATCGTATTCATGACGGAGCGGTAGTTGGTCTGGATTGGCGTCCTGACGCACTGTCGGTTTGATCAGGACGAGCGTATCCGCAGCGCCTATTTCGTCGCGTGTGGTCGATGGTTTGCGGGGTTGATGGAAGGGGTTTTGGGTTCGGCGGCACGGCCGCATCGGCTATGTTGGAGCAGGCCTGAGCGCGGTGGCGATAGACCGGAAGAGGGCCGCATCGGGGCAGGCTGACGCGAAGGCGACGCGGATCCGGGTTGCGCTTTCGAGGACGCGGGCGGCGATCTTGAGTAACCGCAGGCGCAGCGTCGCGAACTCGGCGGTGGCGAGCGCGGTGGCCTTGGGGATTTCCTGCTGGATGCGCCACATCAGCCAGAACGCAGCGGTGTGGAGGATGAGGCGCATCTGGTTGGCGTTGGCCGAGCGGCACGAGGTGCGATCGCTGGCAAGTTGAGCCTTGTGCATCTTGATCAGGTTTTCGGCGCGCCCGCGAGCGCAGTAGAGGGTATCGTAGATGTGCTCGGCCGAGCCTTTGGTGAGCGAGGTGACGACATAGCGGATATCCATACCAAGCGTGCTGGCCTCGATCCGGGCGGCGACACGACGCTGGCACTTCCAGCTTTTCGCCCCGTATCGGGTTTCGGCATAGTTCCGCAGGGCCGGGTCCTGGTTGATCGCCCGCTTCACCGCGCAGGCATCGGCAAGCTTCACGATATTGGGATCGGCGCGCAGGACCGCGTTGGTGGGCAGGCCAAGGACGTAATCGACGCCGCCCGCCTCGCACCATTCCATCACCTCGGGACGGCCGTAATGACCATCACCCCGGATCGTGATGTGGGTTGTAGGCCAGTGGGAGCGGATATGTCGCACGAGGCGCCGGATGTGACCGGCGGCTTCCTTGCCCGTGGGCGTCTTGCCGGTGCGCAACAGCATCGCCACCGGCCGGCCGGTGGCAGTGTCGTAGACGTGGATCGGCAGGAAGCAGCGTTCGCCGTAGTGGCCATTCCAGAAGGACAGCTGCTGGTAGCCGTGGACTACGTCGCAAGTATCGTCGATGTCGAGCGTCACCGCCTCGGGTTCGGTAGGATAGCTGTCGCAGTAGATGGAAATCATCGCGCGCATCAGCCTTGCCAACTCCCGTGTGGTCGGGGCGTTCTCCCACCGGCTCATCGTCGGCTGACTGGCGAGACCTGGTCCAGACCCCGGCAGCTTGCCCAGCGCCAGGCGGAAGCCGGGATCATCGCGCAGGGCGTCGAGGTCATCGGCATCCTCGTAGCCGCAGGTGATCGCAAAGATCCGCGCGCGCAGGATGTCATCAAGCGCATGGACCACCCGGGAGGGATCGCGCCGATCAGCGATGCAGGCAGCAAGCCGTTCGCAAATCCCTATCTGTCGCTCGGCCTGCGCCAGCAACAGCACCCCGCCGTCCGAAGTCAGCCGGCCGCCGTCAAACGCGGCGGCCACCTTTTTGCGATGTACCGCTGGAAAGGCGAACACAGCCGCGATATCATCGCCGTTGGTGGGGGTCGCTTGTGGCATTTTGTGCCTCGCTGTGGGGCTGGTCTAGACACCCAACTTCCTACAGCAAGTCAGTGCTTTAAGCCACTCCCGCCAACCCTTCAGCAAGGCCTCGGTGAATAATCCGGGCTAACGCCGATGCCGCCGTCATGCTTGAGTTGAACATCAAGGCGTTTGAATCGCTGCTGCTGCGCGCCCGCCGGGCGCTGAAAGACCTGCTGGTGGAGACGCGCGATGGTTGAGGCCGCCAAGAACAATCTGGTCGATCCCGCACTCGCCGCCAGGCTCGATGCATTCACCGTGCCCGATCTGCCGCCCGGTTTCGCTGACCGGCTGGTCGCTGCGGCCGAGGCTGAAGTTCCCGGCACGCCTGTCCTGCCGACCCTGCGCCGCTCGCGCCCGCGCCGATGGCTGCGCGGCGGCGTGGCGGGGCTAGGGGCGTTGGCACTGGGCATGGCCAGCATTTCCGCCGCTGCGATGGGCTATCTCGGCGAGCCGATCCGTCATGCCGTGCGCGAGGCGCCGGTGATCGGGAAAGTGATCGAGCGGGTCTATCCCAAGGCGGCGCGCGCGCCCAAACCTGCGGCGGGCGCGAAGCTGGCAAGGCCACCAGCGCCGAAGATCGAGACTGCACCCAGCGCCGCACCGCTCGCAGAAGCGCTGCCCGCGCGCCGGCTCACCCCGATGGAACGCCGTGAGCGCGCGCGAGAGATCATGGCTGATCCCGAAAAACGCCGCGCCTGGATCGAGGCGCATCCGCGCGCCGCCCAGCGCATGCAGCGGCGCGCGCAGGTCCGCCAGCGGCGGATCGAAGCCGGAATCGTGCCTCCCGGCCCGCCGCCGGGTCCAGAGGCGCGGATGCCGCTGCAAGGCCCCATTCGCGCGATGCCAGCCCCCATGCGGCGCGAGCGGCTGGAACGACTGCGCGTACGCCGCCTCCAGCGGCTGGAGCAGCGCGGCATGCTGCCCGAACGGATCGACGAGCCTGCTGCGGGTGAGGCGCAGCCCTGATTGCGCGCAACGCAAAAGGCCCGCCGTTTTCGCGACGGGCCTGCGGGGGGTATCGCGCAGTTTTGTTCAGTTGCGGATCTGCTGGCCCGTCTGATTGAGCTGCTGGTTGAGATCGCGCACTTGCGGGCGGGTCAGGTGGCCGTTGCTGTCGTTCGAGCGGGCATAGGCGCGCTCCTGCTGGCGCACGCCGTGCAAGTCCTTGCGCAGCCCGCGCGCTTCTGTGCGGCTCATGTCGCCCTGGCGGACCTGGTGGGTGATGCGCACGTGCTGGCGAGCGATGCGGTGGTTGACTTGAGCGCGGGCCGGGTGGCTGCGCTTCCAGCCGTGCGCCGAAGCTTCGGCTGAGACGGCGGTGAAGCCGGTGAAGACGAGCGAGGCAGCGATCAGGGTGCGGATGAGCATGGCAATTCTCCTGTGGTCTTTCGTGGGTCCCCGTCGCGGGGAACACGGGCTTAACGCTGCGCGCGGCAAGACCCTTCGCAGGCTATGCAAATTTTTTTCACGCCGCCGCGATCAGCGCCTATAGGCGCTGGCGATGACCCGTTTTGCCTTCACCATTCACGCTCGCGACGGCAGCGCTCGCCAGGGCACGATTGCCATGCAGCGCGGCGAAATCCGCACGCCCGCCTTCATGCCGGTCGGCACGGCGGCGACGGTCAAGGCGATGACGCCGGAGGCGGTGCGCGCGACGGGTGCGGACATCATCCTTGGCAACACCTATCACCTGATGCTGCGCCCGGGCGCAGAGCGGGTCGCGCGGCTGGGGGGCTTGCACAAGTTCATGAACTGGCCGCGCCCGATCCTGACCGACAGTGGCGGCTATCAGGTGATGAGCCTGTCAGATCTGCGCAAGATCACCGAGGAAGGCGTGACATTCGCCAGCCACCTTGATGGCTCGCGGCATTTGCTCACGCCGGAGCGCTCGATGGAGATCCAGCGGTTGCTGGGCAGCGATATCGTCATGGCTTTCGACGAATGTCCGCGCGCCGACCAGCCGCGCGATGTCATCGCCCGCTCGATGGAAATGTCGATGCGCTGGGCGCAGCGCAGCCGCGATGCATTCGATGGCGGGGGCGAACATGCCGCTGGCGCCGCGCTGTTCGGCATCCAGCAGGGCGCGCTCGATGAGGGCTTGCGGCGGGAGAGCGCCGATGCGCTCACCGAAATCGGCTTCGATGGCTATGCCATCGGCGGGCTGGCGGTGGGCGAGGGGCAAGAGGCGATGTTCGCTACGCTCGATTTTGCCACCGGCCAGCTGCCTGATGACCGCCCGCGTTACCTGATGGGGGTGGGCAAGCCCGACGACCTCGTCGGCGCAGTGGAGCGCGGGGTCGACATGTTCGATTGCGTGCTGCCCAGCCGTTCGGGCCGCAATGGGCAGGCTTTCACCTGGGGCGGTCCGCTCAACTTGCGCAACGCCCGCTTTGCGGAGGACTCAGCCCCGCTGGACGAACGCTGCCCTTGTGCGACTTGCGCCAGCTACAGCCGCGCATACCTGCACCATCTGGTGAAATCGGGAGAGATCCTTGGCGCGATGCTGATGACCCAGCACAACCTGAGCTTCTACCAGCAACTCATGGCGGAAATGCGCGTCGCGATTGGTCAAGGCCGGTTTGAGGCGTTCGCGGCGGATTTCAGGCGGGACTATCTGGGAAAAGGCTAAAGCTTGCGCAGCACCACGACGCGGTGCTCGTTCCCTTGGGCCGAATCTTCGAACCAGTGAACTTCGACCTTCATTCCCTCGAGAATCGGTTGCTTGCTTGCTGCGAGATTGCACAAAGCGGCGGCAGACAGGCAGCTGCCGGTTTGCCAAGAGAAACGCTCGGCGCCGACATCGAAGCCTTCGCTGACCGTGGTGCGGTAGCGCAGCGAACTGCTCGACATGTCTCGCGTTCGCGTGGCGATGTGCCAGACTTGGGTAACCTCGCCGCGCGTGACCGTGAGGCCGACACCGCTGGCGGCGCGCTGGCGCACCCTGAGTTGATCCCATACCGGCACTACGCCGGCGAAAACGCCGATTAGCGAAATCGCCAACGGGATATACCATTTGAGCTTGCGGCCGGTCAGCCGCCAGACGAGGCATCCCGCCAGCGCGGCGACGGTGCCGGCGATGGCCGCATAGACATAGGCGGGGATAGGTTCCGCCCGCCCGTCGAACAGCACCGCTTGCGATGTTTCAGCAAGAAGCAGCAGCAAGCTCATGCCAGATCAGAAATATCCGTCGCTGACCTTGTAGATCCAAAGCTGTGAGGCCGGGCCGTCGAGTGCGTCGGTTATTGGCATCAGCCCTTCCGCGCCGCGCCTGCCCATTTCGGCCATCACGCCGCCGATGTCGTCGGTCTCGATATCGTAGATTGCAAGATACTTGAGGCCCGGCTCGCCCGCCACGGTCATCACATGCTCGAGGCGCCGCCCACCGGTGATGCCCGGAATGGCGCAGATGTCGCCGAAGTGCTGGTTGTCATACCAGGCATTATAGTCGTCATCACGCTCGGGCTGGGCCTGTGACTGAACGACCATCGAATATTTCGCCACTTTCTCTCTCCTGTCAGTGTGGTGCAGTTCAAACTTCGAGTTCGGCCATATCCTGCGCAGTCAGTTTGAGCGCGGCCGATTTGAGGATGTCCTCCAGTTGCGCGATGCTGGTGGCGCTGGCGATCGGTGCGGTTACCGAAGGCCGCGCCATCAGCCAGGCGAGCGCGACTTGCGCCAG
>CAXNKI010000114.1:0-5343 GCA_964202645.1 Alphaproteobacteria bacterium
CAGGACTGGGCAGCATCTCGCCGAAGCCGGAAATGAAGGCCATCCACGGGCCGAACTTGCGTCCGCGCTCTTTGATCTCCTGGCCGATACCGGGTACCGTCGCCTGGGGTTTGCCGCCCATGCGCATCACCCCGCCCTGATAGCCATAGCCCCGCACATAGCCGTCGGCGTCTTCGGTAACATTACGAAAACGCGGGATATAAATGCCAGAGGGGCGCCTGCCGCGGTAATAGCTGTCCTGCGGATATTGCGGCATGATTCCGGCTGTGGTCAGCGCGTACATATGATCCATCAGATTGCGGCCAACCTGATCCGACTTGTTGCACAGCCCGCGCGGATTGGCTTCGCTGCGCGAATTGAGCAGGATCTGCGCCGATGCGATTGCCGAAGCATTGAGGAAGAAAACCTTCGCCTCATAGGTCTTGCCTACCTTGGTATTGGCATCGATCACGCGAACTGCGGTGATCTTTCCGGTTGCCGGATCCTGGACCAGACTGTGGACGATAGCGTCGGTGACGATGGTCAGGTTGCCGGTGCGTGTCGCAGCGGGAAGCGACGATGACAGGCTGGTGTGATTGGCCCCGAAGCTGCACCCGCGCTCGCAGATCGAGCGGTTCTGACAGCTGGTTCGGCCCAGCTCCTCATGATGCGGCTGCGCCACCGAAAGGTTCGCCGTGCGCCCCATGATCACCTTACGGCCGGGAAACTTCCCTTCGACCGCAGCCTTGAACAGCTTTTCCCCATCGTTCATCTCGAACGCAGGAATGAACTCGCCATCAGGCAATTGCGGCAAGCCGTCTTTCGAGCCAGCGACGCCGATGAATTTCTCGACATGGTCATACCACGGGGCAAGGTCTTCATAACGGATTGGCCAGTCGCAGCCGTGGCCGTCCTTGGCATTGGCTTCGAAATCCTGCGGCGAAAGGCGATAGCTTTGCCGCCCCCACATTATGGATCGCCCGCCAAGGTGATAGCCCCTGATCCAGGCAAAGGGCTTGCCTTCGGGCGTGGTGTAGGGATGCTCGCTGTCCTTGACCCAGAACTTCTTGGTCGCGGCGTTGACCGCATAGCACTGGCTTTGGATCGGATAGTCTCGCGCCAGTTCATCCTCTGGAATCAGATTGTCATTGGGCAGCTCCCACGGCATCTGCGTGTCCATATAGTCTTCGCCATGCTTGATCATTCGGCCGCGCTCGATGACCAGCACCTTGAGCCCGCGCTCGCAAAGTTCCTTGGCGGAAATGCCACCGCTCATGCCCGAGCCTATGACGATTGCGTCAAACATCACATGTAACTCCGTTCAGAAGGGGCCAGTGCCCAGGTAAGGACGTGATTGCGGCGTCAGCTTGATCGATGGCTGAAACTGGCCGGGCACATGTTCGTAGATCAGCTCGCTGGTGCTCGCGACTTCGCTGAAATAGTAGAGCTGGATGGTCAACTCCTTGAGCTTGTAATAGCCATTGTCCGCAACCGAAATTACCGGTGCGAACGGGTTGGCGCTCTTGGCTCCGGGCGGCGGCGGCACAGCCTTGAGCGCTGCCACATCATGGAGCCGCAGAACTTCCGCCCGCTCGGCGGGGGTAAGGGCGACAAAGCCCTTCTGTTTGCTCGCCCGGGCAGCGGCATCAATCCGCCCCAGCGCGCCGCTGATATTGCTGCGGCTCTGCGCCGAAGCCCAGTTGAGCAGCAATGCGTCCAAACGCGCCGGGACCTTTGCGGCAATGGCGCCGGGCGTATCGCTCGCCGGAATGAGGGTGTCCACCGCTGCGCCGAGCAAAGTAAACTGCGCCGGCGCCAGAAAGCGCCGCACACGTGCACGCGGTGCGGCCATGGCTTCGACCGGCAGTGCCGCAGCGCCGAGCAGCAGGGCCAATTGCGCAAGCATCCCGCGGCGGTCGATAGCAGTCAGATCTGACATGGGTGGTTCTCCTGTCTCGGGTTCGTTTTCGCGCCTTCAGGCAGCGCCCCAGCAATCGCGAATGTAAGCGTAGCCCTCAGAGTAGACCTCTTCCGGACTGGCGAAGAAATCGCGCCAGACGCGGGTGGCTGCGGCGAGTTCCGGCAGAGCGCGGCCGAAGGCTTCGATGGTGAGCCAGCCCTGATAATCCACCTCGCGCAGCACAGCGATGGCTTCGCGGATTTTCGCATGACCCCGCCCAGGCGTGCCGCGGTCATTCTCGGAAATGTGGACATGGGCGAGATTGCCCGAGGCCTGGATCTTGCGGAGCGCCGCGATGGGATCCTTCTCCTCGATGTTGGCATGGAAGGTATCGTAGAGAATGCCGATCCCACCCTCGCCAACTCGCTCGGCATAGGCGACTGCCTGATCCATCGTGTTGAGCAGATAGGCCTCGAAGCGATTGAGCGGCTCGAGCCCCGGGGTGATCCCGGCGGCGCGCATTTGCGGAAGCACCTTACGATGCACTTCGGCGCAGCGGTCCAGCTCCGCCTCGCTGGGCGGATCGCCCGAGAAGACGCCGAGCGGCTGGAACCACGGCCCGGCCATCACTTGCGCGCCGAGAACATGCCCGCAGGCAATCACGCGGTTGAGATGATCCACTCCGGCAGCGCGCGCCTTGGCATCCGGCGAGAGCGGCGAATGCGCCTCATCGGGGATCAGCGCGACCATGGTGCGCTCGAGACCCAGGTCATCGAGCACCCCGGCAAGCCAGCGGTAATGCGCCTCGTCCGAGGCATCGAACACCGGCACTTCAACCCCATCAAAGCCCGTCGCCTTCAGCGCGCGCAGCACCGGCACGTGTTCCTCGGTCACGTGTCCGGTCCACAACAGCAGGTTCATGCCAATTTTCATTTGGTTTCTTTGCCTCTCTCGAGCAGCCAGACGACCGCGAAGATGAAGAACAGTCCGACCGGCAGCACCGCCACGGTCTGGAAGGACTCGCTGGCGGCAGCCGCATCGGCGTTGACCCCCGCTGCCGCAGTCTTCGCCCGGTCATAGATCGCGCCGATTCTCGGCAGCACGAAGTAGATCGACAGCGCCCCGGCAAAGCCGACCAGCCCGATCCCCCACGAACCGCTGCGCGGGAAGCGTCGCGCGACTGCGGCAAGCATAGTGGGCCACATGAAGCACACCCCCACCGCCCAGAGCGTAGCAGCGACCAGCGCGGTCGCGGGCGAATTGGCACTGCCCAGCAAGTAAAGCCCGATGGCGGCGGGTATCGTGGTTACGCACAGGAGGCCGATATCGGAGAAGCGGTGTTCGAGCGTTCCTGCGAAATGCCGCATGACGAACATCAGCGCCGAGACGTAGATCAACACCCAGATGCCCTTCATGCCGACCACCTTGGTCAGTGCGACATCGACCCAGGCGCCCGGCCCGAGTTCGGTCGCCGCTGTGCACAGCATGATCGCAAAGAAAGCCCAGAAGCTGATGCGCTTGAACGGATCGACGATCATCTCGCCGAACGTCACACCTTTGGCGGTGCTCTCTGTCGGCGGAAAATCGTGCTTCAGCGCCCAGATGCCAAACAGGATTCCGGGCACCATGACCAGTCCGATCAGCAGGCGCCAGTCGACCACATCATTGCTGGTAAGCAGTAGGCTGGCGACCCCGCCGACGATCAGGCCAGCAGGCCACCAGGCATGCAGGCTGTTGAGCTTGCCGGTCTTGTCGCCGGGATAAAGCGTGGTGCACAACGGGTTGATTGAGCCTTCGGTTGCCCCCCAGGCAAAGCCGGAAAGCACCATCCCCAGATTGAGTAGCATGGACATCGTAGCGTAGTCTGCCGTGCCCGCAGCGAACAGGATCATCGCTGGCCCCGCGATAAAGCAGAGCGAGGCAAACAGCACCGTGCGCTTGACGCCGAATGTGTCGAGCAGGGGGCTGATCACCAGCAGGCTGAGCGCGAAGCCCAGAAACGAATTGCCCAGCGCCGCGCCGATCAGCTCACCGGCATGCGCCGCATCATGCGGATCGAACAGCTCGGCCTTCATCGCCCCCGAAGCGCCGACCCGCGCCGCATTGGCGAAGGCTGCGGTAAACAGCGCGAGCACGCTGATCCAGTATAGCGACTTGTGATTGGCCGGCGGCCCTGCTTGCTTGTTCATGTTCTCCCCTTCCCTAAACCTCAGTCGTCATCCCAGACCCAGCACTTCGCGGATCAAGCCCATGTCGGTGCCGGTTGCCGCGAAATCGTCGAACGCCTTGTCAGCCTTGCGGATCATGTGGCGGGCGATGAACGGCGCGCCTTCGGCCGCTCCCTGTTCGGGGTGCTTGTAGGCGCATTCCCATTCGAGCACTGCCCAGCCGTCATAGCCGTGATGCGTCAGCCGGGTGAAAATTCCGCCGAAATCGATCTGCCCGTCGCCCAAGGAACGGAACCGGCCCGGACGCTCGGCCCAGCCTGAGTAGGAGCCATAGACCCCGGCGCGGCCGTTGGGACGGAATTCGGCATCCTTCACATGGAAGGCCTTGATCCGCTCGTGGTAGATGTCGATGAATTCGAGGTAGTCGAGCTGTTGCAGCACGAAGTGGCTGGGATCGTAGAGAATGTTCGCGCGCGGATGCTGGTCGACCGCATCGAGAAAACGCTCGAAGGTCACCCCGTCGTGCAGGTCTTCGCCCGGGTGCAGCTCATAGCAAGCGTTGACCCCGTGCGCGTCAAACACGTCGAGGATCGGCTTCCACCGGCGGCCCAGCTCGGCAAAGCCTTCTTCGACGAGGCCCGCCGGGCGCTGCGGCCAGGGATAGACCATGTGCCACATCAGCGCGCCCGAGAAGGTCGCGTGGGAAGTGCAGCCGAAGCGCTGGCTGGCTTTCGCGGCCATGTGCATCTGGCTGGTGGCCCATTCAGTGCGCGCCGCAACATTGCCGTGGAACTGCAGCGGGGCAAAACCGTCGAACTGCTTGTCGAAGGCCGGATGGGTGGCGATCAGCTGGCCCTGAAGATGCGTCGAAAGCTCGGTGACTTCGACGCCGTTCTGCGCACAGATGCCGATCACCTCATCGACATATGTCTGGCTTTCCGCCGCCTTCTCCAGATCGAACAGCCGCGCATCCCAGGTCGGAATCTGCACGCCCTTGTAGCCGAGATCGCCCATGTATTTCGTGATTGAATCGAGCGAATTGAACGGCGCGTCGTCGCCGGCAAATTGCGCGAGGAAGATGGCGGGGCCTTTCATCACAGGTCCTTTCTAAAGATCGATCCAGACCGCACCCCGGCGGCTGGATTCAAGGCTCGCACGCAGGAAGTGCATGCCCCTGAGGGCATCGTCCATCGTCGCGTAGCCGGGTTCGTCATCGGGCGCAGGAGCCCCGCGCAACTGCTCGCCAAATGCACGGTAGATGTTGGCAAAGGCCTCGAGATAGCCTTCGGGATGCCC
>CAXNKI010000115.1:0-5335 GCA_964202645.1 Alphaproteobacteria bacterium
CCCGGGCAGAGTCTAGCCCTTCCCGCTCGCTTTCAGGCAATTTGCGGAACGTGGTTCCGGCGCGGTTGAGTACTTTGTCGAGCCCTGCCACCTCGATCCATCCTGCAATTCTCGCAGGATCGGCGCCGGCCTTCTTGTAATCGTGGAAGGCATAAGCGATGCCCTTGCCGGCAAGCCAGTCTCGCGCCTTTTTCACCGTGTCGCAGTTGGGAATACCATAGAGCGTTACGGTCATTCGGCGTTCCTTTCAAAGCTGCTCACTGCAGGATCGCTGCACGCATACATCGTGTAGTTTTCGTAATACCCGGCTCGCCCGCGCGCCTGCACGGCTGCGTGCTCGGGGTGTGCGCCCCAAGCGCGGGCGTGCTCCTGACTTTCCCAGACCGAAATCGCTATCGTTTCGCCGTCGGGGGCCACGAAGTATTGGTAGGAAACGTAGCCCGGCTGCGCTGCGGCAAGCGCGGTCATCCGCGCATCATCGGCGGCATAGGCGGCGCTATCGATGTCAGCGCGTTTTCGGCTGCGGAAGACGTTCAAGTACATAGTATCCGTCCTAGCCTTGCCGCGTGGCCTTCGACAAGCTCAGGCTGAGGGTGGTCCTGCAAGGATACATTTCCACACTCGTTCAGGCTGAGCTTGTCGAAGGCCGGTCGCGGCACCCGCCCCATGGACATTTTCGCCAAATCACGACAAAGCCCTTCCCCATGAGCATCAACAGCTTCGGCCATCTTTTCCGTTTCACCACTTGGGGCGAAAGCCACGGGCCGGCACTGGGCGCGGTTGTTGACGGCTGCCCGCCGGGACTAAAGCTGTCCGAAGCCGACCTCCAGCCGTTCCTCGATGCGCGCCGCCCCGGCCAGTCGAAATATACCACCCAGCGGCAGGAGCCCGACGAAGTGCGGATCCTTTCGGGGGTGTTCGAAGGCCAGACAACCGGCACGCCGATCAGCCTGATGATCGAGAATGTCGACCAGCGTTCGAAGGACTATTCCGAAGTAGCCAAGGCCTATCGCCCTGGGCACGCGGACTACGCCTATGACGCCAAGTACGGCTTGCGCGACTATCGCGGAGGCGGGCGCAGCTCTGCGCGAGAAACGGCAGCGCGGGTGGCAGCGGGCGGGGTTGCCCGGCTGGTGATCCCGGAGGTTTCAATCCTCGCCTATGTCACCGAAATCGGCGGTGATGCAATTGACAGTGCTGCCTTTGACGAGGCAGAAATCGCCCGCAATCCCTTCTTCTGCCCTGATGCGGCAGCAGCAGTGCGCTGGGAAAAGATCGTCGACGATGCACGGCTTTCGGGATCGTCTGTCGGCGCGGTGGTTGAATGCATCGCGACCGGGGTTCCCGCCGGCTGGGGTGCTCCGCTCTATGCCAAGCTCGATGCCGGACTTGCCGCAGCGATGATGAGCATCAATGCGGTCAAAGGCGTTGAAATCGGCGATGGCTTCGCCGCCGCGCGGCTGACCGGCGAGCAGAATGCCGACCGGATGCGGCCCGGCGCTGACGCCCCGGCATTTCTCGACAACCATGCGGGCGGGATTGCCGGGGGAATTTCCACCGGACAACCAGTCGTGGTGCGTGTCGCCTTCAAACCGACCAGTTCGATCCTCACGCCAGTGGAAACTGTTACCCGCGACGGCCAAGCGACCGAAATCCAGACCAAAGGCCGCCACGACCCCTGCGTCGGCATTCGCGGCGCACCTGTCGTCGAGGCGATGATGGCCCTGGTGCTCGCCGATCACAAACTGCTCCACCGGGGTCAGTGTGGTTGATCAGGTGGCTGATCAGCGCACCCTTCTGAGTACCAGATAGACCGCCCCTGCTCCGCCATGGCGTGGGTGTGCCGGTCGGATCGCCGCAATCCGGCTCGCATGCTGGCCATGCGCCAGCCAGTCCGAAATCTTCGCCCGGATCGCCCCACGCCGCTCGCCACGCCCGCCATTGCCATCCCCGGGACGCGGCTTGCCGGTGATCAGCAACACAAGCCGCGCGCCTTGCGCCACGGCAAGGGCCAGCATGTGATCGAGCCGGCTGTGCGCGGCATCGAGTGAGGCCCCGTGCAGGTCGATGGTAAAATCCGGCGCGACACGGCCCTGCGCCAGCTTGCGGTCCCAGCCAGCATCGAGGCTGCGCGCTCCCGGCTCTTCGCGTGCACGCTGCGGCGACATCGGCATTGGCGGTATCACCAGCGGCGCAGCTCGGACCGAAACGCGCGGGGACTGCCCAGACTCGCCGATATTTGGTTCAGAACGGCTCTTGTGCATCAGCCTGACCGTGCGCGCGAGCCGCGACCAAAGCGCGGCCTCGTCTCCCGAAAGCGGCCGTTTCACCGCGCGCCGGCGCGCTGCATCGTGCCTTTGGGCAGGAAAAGGAAGCTCTTGCCGCGCCCGCTCATGCCTCCGGCTATCCGCCTAGCATCGTCGCCCGCGCCCCAGAAAGTGTCGAAGCGGTTGGTGCCCTTGATCGCGCCGCCAGTGTCCTGCGCGATCCACAAACCATTGGCCTCGGTGCGATCAAGCGCCAGCCAGACCGGCGCGCCCAACGGCACGAATTTGGGATCGGCTGCGACGCTGGAGCGCCCGCGCACCGGCACGTTAAGCGCGCCCAGCGGACCATCTCCGGTAAGTTCGCGGAAAAACACCCAGCTCTTGTTCTCGCGCATCAGCGCCTTGCCGGCTTCCGGGTTCTCACGGACATATTGCATGATGCCCTGCATCGATCCCGAATACTGGCCCGGCCCACTGCCGATCAATCCGCGCGCGCGCATCGCGCTGCCGATGCCGGTGTAAGGATGGCCGTTCTGCCCGGCATAGCCAATGCGCATCACTGTGCCGTCAGGTGCGCGCAGCCGGCCTGAACCCTGGACCTGCAGGAAGAAGAATTCGAGGCCGTCCTGTGCCCAGGCGATCTCCAGCCCTTTGCCCATAAGCGCGCCTTCCTCGATCTCTGTACGATCAAAGTAGGGCGTAAACTTGCCGTCATCGCCATAACGGCCAAGCGGCTGCTGGCCCGAGCTGTTCGCCGGGGCATCCCCCACTTTGGCGCGCACCAGATCAGGCGGCATCCGGTAAACCGGCACATCATAGCCCGGCTGGCGACGGCGCACTCCGGCGATCTCGGGCTCATAGTAGCCAGTGGCAAAGGCGTTGCCGTCCCCGATGCGCACTGCCTCGAAAAAGCGCGCAAAAAACCCGGCAGCGCCGGCCGCAGGCCAGGTCGCGGCGGCATCGCAAGCCGGCTTCCAGTCCTCGCGCTGGGTCAGCATGGAGGCATCGCTGCGAGCCAGCAGCCGCGGGCAACTTTCGCGGAACGAAGAGAGAGCAGACGCGGCATCGGCGGCATCAATGTTGAGGCTGGCAATATCGGGCCCACGAAACATGCCTTCGGCAAGCGCAGTGCCGGCGGGCGGCGGCGGCTTCACCGGGGGGATCAGCCGGCCACATGCGGCGAGCAGCAGAATCGCGGCGATTGCGGCGAAACTGCGGACCGGCGCACCATTCACTGCGGTCAGCCCTCGTCGGTCTCGTCAAGCAGCCAGTCAGGATCTGCCGAACTCACGTTGCGGGAGAATGTCCAGACATCGCGCGATTCGATGCCATCGTCGAGCGATCCGGCGATCACATTGCCGGCCGCATCGCGCGTTACCGCGGCGATGTCTGCGGCAAAGCGCACCGAAACCCGCGCCATCGGGGCAACAAAGCTGGCCGCGACAATCGCGACGTCGTCGATCCGGATCAGGCGGTTGTCAAGCACTTCGCCAGCTGCTGAGCGCGCGTCGAACGCACCAGCGAAGCCTTCGAATACGTCGCTATCGCAAAGCTGGCCAAGCTCTTCCTTGTCGCCGCGCCAGTACGCTTCGAGCACCATGCGGTAGGCCCCGCGCGCACCTTCAAGGAAAGATGCAGGATCAAACCGGCGATCAGCTGCGGCAATATCGCGCAAGCCCCGCTCAACCGCAGGCAGGCCAGCGCCAAGTTCGACTCGCGAATCGCCCGCTTGCTGAACGCCGGCAATGCGCGGTGCAGCCGGCGGGACGGCGCCGGGAAGGCCCGTCTTCTCATCCAAGCGGCCACGGATCGGCTCTTCCTCGTGTTCGGCGCGGCGTCCGAGCACGGAATAGAGCCGCAGGCCCAGGAAGGCGGCAATCATCGCCAGGATGACGATCTGGATGGTCACGTCCATAATTCCAATTCCTGCCGCAAGCTCGCGGCGTACAAACCACAGTGTAACCCTAGATAGGCCAGATTTACAATCGGACAACGACCTCTTCGCGCAATCACGTCATTTTATCCTCGTTTTGCCGCAAACCGCCGCGCGGCGTTGCTGCAAGGCAACACCTCGCGCCATGACGCGGGTGACGTCAGAACGTCGCCGTGATGCCTGCTCAATGCCAGCTTAACGCCATTGCCCCATGCCCGGGGCGGTGCTAGGCGCGCCGCCAGTTCCCCCCATTATACCGCTCCAACTATCCTGAATGTAGAAGGCAAGCACCATGGCCGACGATGGCAACATCATTTCCAATCTCGACGTTTCCAGCACAGCCAACGGCGAAGACAACGATCCCGCCGCAGGCATCATCACGCAATACGTCAAGGACCTATCGGTCGAGAATCCTGCCGCGCCCGACAGCCTGCAGTGGGACGATGCCCCCCAGATGGACGTGCAGTTCAATATTGCCGCTCGCAAAATCAGTGACGAAGTGCAGGAAGTTGAACTCAAGATTGCGGTTTCTGCCAAGTGCGACAAAGGCACCGCCTATATCGTCGATCTGTCCTATTGCGGGCTGGTCGGCATGCGCAATCTCGACGAGGCCCAGGCCCATGCCTTCACCTTTGCCGAAGCGCCGCGCATCCTGTTTCCCTTTGCTCGCCGTGTCATCTCCGATGCTGTCCGCGATGCCGGGTTCCCACCGTTGATGCTCGAACCGCTCGATTTCAACGGGCTATATATGCAACAGCTGATGGAACAGCAGGGCGAAGTGGCCGGCAACGCCTGACCCGGTCCGGGGGGCCTGAAGCGATGGGACTTGTCCGGCGATGAGCGCGCTCATCAGGCATACGTCGACGATTGCCGGCTTCACTGTGATAAGCCGGATATTCGGCTTCGCGCGCGACATGCTGCTGGCGCGAGTGCTGGGTGCAGGCCTCGCGGCAGATGCCTATCAGCTGGCCTTTACGCTCCCAAACACCTTCCGGCGGCTGTTTGCCGAAGGGGCCTTCTCGGTCGCTTTCGTGCCGATGTATTCGCGCAAGCTGAACAGTGAGGACGGCGAGGCAGAGGCGGCGCGGTTTGCCGACGACGTGCTTTCGGTTTTCATCTGGGTGCTTCTCGGCTT
>CAXNKI010000116.1:0-5335 GCA_964202645.1 Alphaproteobacteria bacterium
AGCGCCTCGCCGATGCGGTCGGCGGTTTCGCTGAAACGCTTGGCCCACGGGCTGCGGCCGATGTGGTCGAGCGTCCAGTTGTGCACCCGGCGCAAGTTGGCATAGCCGCCGCCCGAAAAGGCGCGCAGCAGATTGAGTGTCGCCGCTGCCTGACCGTAGGCCTGGACCATGCGGCCCGGATCGTTGCGGCGGGTCGCGTCTTCGAACTCAATGCCGTTGATGATGTCACCGAAATAGCTCGGCAGCTCCTTGCCGCCGATCGTCTCGGTCGCGGCCGAGCGCGGCTTGGCGAACTGGCCGGCCATGCGCCCGACTTTCACCACTGGCTGCTTGCTGGCAAAAGTCATCACCACCGCCATCTGCAACAGCACGCGGAAGGTATCGCGGATGTTGTCGGCGGTGTGTTCGGCAAAGCTTTCGGCGCAGTCGCCGCCTTGCAGCAGGAAGCCCTTGCCAGCGGCGACTTCGGCGAGATCGGCCTTCAGCGCGCGCGCTTCGCCGGCAAACACCAGTGGCGGGAACCTGGACAGCGTCGCCTCAGCCCCGGCGAGCTCGCTCGCGTCCTCATAGGCAGGCAGATGCCGTGCCTCATGGGCTTTCCAGCCATCGGGTGTCCAGTTGCTCGCCACAGTCATGCTCCTTTGCAGGCCGGGGCCTTTAGCGGGAGAGCGGGCGGAATGCAAAGGGCACTGTGAATCGCCCTGCTGCGATCAGCGCGCTGCCGGCGCTCCAGAAGCCATCGCCGCTTGCGGCACCACCGCGAGCCGCCAGCCCTTTGCCGGATCGAGATACTTGGCGGCGAGCGCCTGCATCTTCGCAGGCGTGGTCTGGGTGAAGTCGGTGATTAGGCTGCGCACTGCTGCAAACCGCGATGGATCCTGCGTCGCGCCTTCCAGCTGTCCCATGAAGAATGCCGAACTGGTGGTCGCGCGGGTCAGTTGCTGGCGCAAGGGCTCGATCACCCGGGTCAGCTCGTCATCGCCGGGCGGCCGCGCGGAAAGGTCGGCGGCGATTTCCTGCGCGGCTGCGAAGAAAGCGGTGGTGGCCGAGGGCTGGAGCTGAGCGAAAGCCATGATCGAGCCGCCACTCGCCAGATCAAGCGGCCAGTTGTTGACCACTTGCGGCGCATAACTTGCCCCCAGCCGCTCGCGCATCGCGTCCATCAACTGGTTGGTGAACAGCTGGCTGAGTATCTCGAGCTGGCGCGATTCGCTGACCCCCGCCATGCCGCCGCCAGTGCCCCAGGCAATCACTGCGGCGGCCTGATTGGCATCGCCGCGGTGACTGAGCACGACCGGCTGGGCATTGGGCGGCGGAAACCGGCCCACTGCGGGCGCCGCGCCCGGCGGCAGCGGCTTGCGCTCCGGCAAGGCGCCAAAGGTGCGCTGGAGCGCGGCGAGCGCCGAATTGCGATCAAAATCGCCGAAAATCTGCACTTCGACTGGCCCGTAAGCCAGCGCGCGGGTCCACAGTGCGCGGAAGCCTGCGGGAGTCGCTTTCTCGATATCGCCGGGAGTCGGCGTGCGGAAACGGGGGTCGCTCTCGCGCTGGAGATAGCGCAAATCGCGCTCCAGCACGCCTTGCGGCGAGGACGCGAAAGCATCGTATTGCAGCCGCGACGCCGCCTTGGCTCGCAGGAACGGGTTTACATCCCAGCGCGGTTTGGCCAGCTTTGCTGCGAACAGATAGAGCTGGTCGGCAAGGTCAGCTGCGCGGGTTTCTGCGGAAAATTCGAAGCTGGTATCTTCGATCTTGAACTCGAAGCCCATCTTGCGTCCGGTCGAAATCTGATCAAGCTCTTCCTGGCCCAGCGTCCCGACGCCCGAGCTGACCAGCGCCATTTCGCCGAGCGCAATGTTCGCCGCGTCATTGCCGCCAAACATGCGGTAACCGCCGCCAAAACGCACTTTCACTGTCATCCGCCCAGGCTCTTCGGGGGTCTGCCACATCAGCGCCTTGACGCCATTGCTGAGCGAGACCTGCTCAATACCAAGCAGGCCGGTTGGTGCCAGTTCAGTGATCCTGCCGACCGGACCAATCGCAGGAAGCTCATCGAAGCGGATCGGCTTGGCGGCAATCCGCATCGAACTGTCGGCCGCGACCGGCGCGGCCAGCGCCTGGCGCAGCACGGCGGCATCGCCCTCGCCTGCCTTGGGGGTCACCAGCACCGCGCGCGTCACAGCTCCGGAAAAAAGCGTCCGGGTGTGCCGCAGCACGGCTTCGGGAGTGAACAACGGCTTGGAGCTGCGGAAAATCTTCAGCACATCTGCCGGCGCGGCGACGGTCTCGCGGATATCGAGAGCAGTGACCAGATCGTCGGCGACTTTCGATCCCGCCAGCAGCGCCTGCTGCTCGACCGGAACCTGATAGGCGATTTCCATTTCGGCGGCTTCGCGAGCGATTTCCTCTGCAGTCGGCGGCGCGGCCACGGCATCGGCAATCACCGCGCGTACATCGCGCAGCGCGCTCTTCCAGTCTTCGCTGAGCGGCGTGACGCTGACAAATGTGCCGTCGACCGTGCGGCTGACATCCTGCTGCTGGACTTGCGCAAACAGATAACTGCCGCCGCCACGCGCTTTGGCCTCAAGCCGCCGGTTGATCAGCGCCTGCGACAGCGAATCGAGCATCAGCCCCTGGTTGTAGGCAATCGTATCGTTGACCTGCCGCCAGGGGCGCAGAACCGCATAACTGAG
Organism: Alphaproteobacteria bacterium; assembly: GCA_964202645.1. Classification (GTDB taxonomy): domain Bacteria; phylum Pseudomonadota; class Alphaproteobacteria; order Sphingomonadales; family Sphingomonadaceae; genus Novosphingobium. The sequence goes on from CAXNKI010000116.1 coordinate 2,694, forward strand.
GCCTCGCGGCAATTCGGGCTCGACAATCACGCGCGTCTCGCCGACCGGCACGGCGCCCTCGGGAGCCGCTGCGGTGGCCGGTGGCGGCACGGGATCGCCAAAGTTTGGCGCAGGCACTTTCGGCCCCACGCCGCGCCATTCGCTGAACCATTTGCCGATCAGCCGCGCCATTTCTGCCGGATCAGCATCGCCCGAGACGACGATCACCGTGTTTTCCGGGCGATACCAGCGCGCATGGAACGCGCGCACAGCAGCCGAAGACGCGCCTTCGAGCGTTTCGTCGGTGCCGATCGGCGAGCGCACAGAAAGCAATTGCCCGGCGTAGAAAGTCTCGCGGGTGGCCTGGGCGACACGTTCGCCCGCTCCGCCGCGTTCTCGCTTTTCCGCGAGCACAATCGGAACTTCGGCGCGCAGATTGGCGTCCGACAACGTCGGCGCTGCCATCATGCCCGAGAGCAACTTAAAGCTCTCATCAATTGAGGCCGGCGTCGCATTGGGCAAATCGAGCTTGTAGGCGGTATGCGTCGGGGTGGTCTCGGCATTGGTGTCGTTGCCGAAACTTGCGCCGAGCCGCTGCCAGGTGGGGATCGCCTGCGCTTCGCCGAGATACTTGGACTGGCGGAACACCAGATGCTCGATCAGGTGCGCAAAACCGCGCTCGCTGTCAGCCTCGTGCAGCGATCCTGCATCGATGCGGATGCGGATCGAAACCTGATCGGGCGGCACGCCGTTCTTGCGCACTGCATAGCGCAGTCCATTAGGCAGCTCGCCAAACAGCCATGCCGGATCGGGCGGCACGTCGCTGCCGCGATAGAGCCAGGGGTCGTTCTTGGCGGGCTGGGCGGTGACGCCCGCCGGCTTAGCGGTCTCGGCAAAGCTTGGCGGCGCGGCCAGCAGCAAAAGGGGAAGGAGCGAGGCGAGCGAGCGGCGCGGCAATTTCATGCGCGCGGTATAGGAGTGCTTGGGATTAAGGGCCAGTGAATAGCGGAACTGCCGATTGCCGTTTCCCAGTGTCACCCCAGGCTTGACCCGGGGTGACGAAGCCTTCTGATACGGATTTTTCGGCTCAGACCAGTCCCATATCCACGAATTCCATACCTTCATCGGCATGATGCCCTTTGCCCGGGCGCAGCGACTTGACCGGAGGGGTGCGTGGCTTACCCTCTTCAGGCTCTGCCATCGCATGGAAGATGAAATCGCGGATCACCGGATAGATTTCCGCCTGAAATTTCGATCCGGAAAACACCCCGTAATGACCGACACCCGGCTGGACATAGTGGCCGCGCATATCGTCCGGCACGTTGGGGCAGATGTCGTGCGCTGCCTCGGTCTGTTCGGGCGGGCAGAAATTGTCGTTCGCGCCCTCGACTGTCAGCAGGCCCGCCTTGCGGATCGCGCCAAAATCGACCGGCTCGCCGCGGAAGGTCATCTGTCCCGTGGGAATGTGATGGTTGAAGAATATCTTGTCGAGCGTTTCGACATAGAAGCTCTCCGCCATATCAAGCACGGCGAAATACTCGTCGTAGAAATCGCGGAAGCGCTCCAGCGCATCATCATCGCCCTTGAGCGAATTGCTGACGAAATTCTTGTACTGCTTGACGTGCGGCTTGGGGTTCAGGGAAATGAAGCCGCTGAGTTGCAGGAAGCCAGGGTAAACGCGGCGGCCAACACCGGGATAGCCCGGGGGAACTTCGTGAATGTTCAGCTTCTTGAACATGCCCAGCGGCAACGTCGTGGTCAGCTTCTTGAGCACATTGTCTTCGCCCAGCCGAGTATCGACCGGGCCGCCCATTAGGGTGAGCGAGGCGGGCGCACAAGGCGAGCCTTGCGCTTCCATTACCGCGGTTGCCACCATCGCGGGCGGCGCAGCCTGGCAAGTGGCGACGACATGCGTGCCCGGACCCAGCGTCTCGAGGAACTGCATGATATATGAGGTGTAGTCATCAAGCCCGAAATCGCCGTCTGCCAGCGGCACTTCCTTGGCATCCTTCCAGTCAGTGATGTAGGTATCGAAATCGCGCGCGAAACCGCGGATGGTGTCCTGCAGCAGCGTTGCGAAATGGCCTGAAAGTGCCGCGACGATCAGCACCTTGGGCCGGTCGCGGCCATCTTCGGGGGTGAAGCGCAGCAAGTCGCCGAAGGGCAGGCTCTGGATCAGTTCCTGACGGATCGGAACTTCCTCATCGCCGAGCTTTTCCCAGACCTCATAGGTCGGCTTGTTATAGTTCTTAAGCTGGCGCGAAGGCAGTTCCCAGAAAGCCGCAAGCGCGCGCATGGGCAGCGTGTCACGCAAGGGGTTGTTTTCGTGGCGGGCTAGTTTCTGGCCGGAATCAAGAAGGTGGAACAACGGCCGGCTCGAAAGACGTGCAACTTCAATGGCCTTATAGATCAAAACAAAACCCCTTGTGTGTTTGCACCTTCCCAAGGCCCGCAGGTTCTGCCCCTACGCGGGTCCAGACCGGCTTATATTGACACCGCTGTAACACCAATTGCGCAAATCTGAACCTGAAAACGGCAATTTCCCCCAATTTGGCCCGCACCGCGCAGCCAACCTGCTGTTTCGCAGGGATTTCGGTCCTACTGTTTCACATAGGTTCCCGGCGCGTCGCAAATCGGCGGATAGGCCTTGGAGCCCGCCTTCT
>CAXNKI010000117.1:0-5327 GCA_964202645.1 Alphaproteobacteria bacterium
TCGGCTCGAACAAGATCCGCTGGACCAACCTCTATATCCGCGACACGATCAAGCAGTCGCGGCTTGGCCTGGGCAACCGTCAGGCGACCACCACGCAATTCATGCAGCAGGACACCGCCTGGTTCGCGCGCCAGCTGATCAACACGCAATTCGTCGGCGAATTCGAACCAGCCACCGGCATGAAGATCGACGTGCGTGCGGCCTATGCCAATTCGCAACGCCAGGCGCCGGGCGAGCTATCGTTCGAATATGCCCGCACCAATGTCCCGTCCGATCCGTTCGGGGCGAGCTACATCAACATCCTCAACAACGGCAACCGCGGCAACGCCGAGATCAGCTTCTCCGACCTCAACGAGAACCTGTGGGCAGGCAGCATCGACGCGTCCTATCTGGTCACGCCAGACATCACAGCCACGGTCGGCGGCGCTTTCTCCGACACCAAGCGCACCAGTTCACGGCGTGATTTCCAGTTCAGCGCGCCCAGCTCGTTCCCGGCAGCCGTCGGCCTGTTCCGTCCTGACCTGCTGCTCCAGCCCAGCGTGATCAACACTTTCGGCATCACTTTGGTCGATCTGAACGAAGGCAATCCGGCTTTCACTGCCAAGCTGCGCAACTACGCCGGCTATGGCAAAGTCAATGTCCAGGCGACGCCAGAGCTCAGTATCGATGCCGGTGTCCGTTATGAAAAGGCCAACCAGCTGGTTGCGCCGGTGCAGGTGTTCAAGGTGCCGGGTGCTTCGAGCGCCTCGACGCGCCTCGAACGCTCCTACTGGCTGCCTGCAGCCACCGTGACCTGGCAGTTCCAGCCAGACATGCAGCTGCGCATCAATGCCTCAAAGACCATCGCCCGGCCCCAGTTCCGCGAGCTGATCTATCAGCCGTACTTCGATCCGGAAAACAACCGGCTGTATCTGGGCAATCCGTTGCTCGTCGACAGCCAACTCAACAACGCCGAAGCGCGGTTCGAATGGTATTTCGCGCCGGAACAACGGCTTTCGATCTCCGGCTTTTACAAGAGCATCAAGAACCCGATCGAGGCCTTCATTTCCGGCGGCGACCTGACCACCAGCTTTGCCAATGCCCCCAAGGCCACGCTTTGGGGTGCGGAGCTCGAAGCGGTTAAATATTTCGATGTCGGCATGGATGCCAAGGAAGGCAGCTTCATGGCCAATCGCCGCGTCGTGGTGGTGGCCAACTACACTTACTCGAAGTCGAAACTCCAGGTCGCGGCGAACGATGCCGTCGCGGTGTTCGCCTCGTCGTCGACCAAGGCAACCGACTATTTCCGCAATGGCGTCCCGCTGACCGGCCAGTCCGACCACATCGCCAACCTCCAGATCGGGCTCGAGAATACCGAGCGCCTATCGCAGCAGACGCTGATGATCGCTTATGCCAGCAAGCGCGCGGTCAGCCGCGGCCTGGGCGGTAGCTCACCGCAACCCGATGTTGTCGAAACCCCGGGCCTGCGCGTGGACTTCGTCGTGCGTGAGGAATTCAATCTGTTCGGCAAGACCATCGAAGGCAAGTTCGAAGCGCGCAATCTCACTGGTCGCGGAAACATCCAGTTCCAGCAATCGGGCAAGAACCGCATCCTGACCAATACCTACGAACAGGGCCGCAGCTTCTCGCTGTCAGCAACAGTCAAGTTCTGAGGACAAATGACGGGCGGGGACTGCAAAGTTCCCGCCCGGCAGCCACCAAGCGGCAAATCAGGGCTTGTCGAGCGCGTAACCCAGCGAACGTACCGTGCGCAGCGAATCTCCGGCGCCGGCTGCACGCAAGGCGCGGCGCAAACGCCCGATCCAGACATCCACCGTGCGTTCGTCCACCGGCGGCTCCTGCTTGCCGAGCGCTGCGATCAGCTGTGAGCGAGTGAACACGCGCCCGGGATGCTCAACGAAATAGCGCAGCAGCCGGAATTCATTGGGCATCAGAGCAATCGGCTTGCCCTGCCAGCGCGCCTGGAAGGCAGCGAGATCGATCGAGAGGTCGCCAAGCGCAATCGTGCGGATTGCGCCCGCGCCCTGATCCTGTGTTTCCAGCGCCATTACCCGGTCGAGCACCATGGTGCGGCTTAGCGCGCCGACGATATAGTCATCGGCGCCGGCTTTCAGTGCGCGACGGCGGGCATCAGGATCGTCTTCATCGAGCACGATGGTGATGTGTGCCTGCGCCGTCTGCGGGTTGCATTTCAGCCGGCGGCAGAGCTCCAGCCCCGAAATCTCGGGAAGCACCCAGTCGACAAAGGCCCACAAGGCACCTTCGATCAGCGGAAGCTCCCCGCGCAGCGACCAGCGATGAAAAACAATTCGCATGTCGCTGTATTCGAAGGGGGAATCCCCGCCTTCGATCTCGCTGGTGAGCAGAATGTCAGTCCTGCGCATGGTTCCAAACCCTGTTTCGCTACCTTGCCTGCCCGATTCATGTGACGCGCTGGTGACGGTTCGGAGACAATGCGCCGTCGCCGACACAATTTTTCACGAGGCCTTTGGCTGTAACCAAACTGACTCGCGCGCGTCATTCGGGTGCAACTTGCCGGGGCTAGGCCGAGCCAGATCAATCAGCGGAAGCGAACTCATGCGGCAAGATGAAGCGGTAGCCCTGCAGGAGCGGCCGGACAGCAATTCCTCCCACCCGGGCTTTCCGGGTTGGCTGATCGGCCCCGAGCCCAAAGGCTTCCGTCCCAAGCAGCGCTACCGCACGGTCTGGATCTCCGACATCCATCTCGGCACCCGTGGCTGCAATGCGGCGATGCTGGTCGATTTCCTGCGCTCGTTCGAATGTGAAACGCTCTATCTGGTGGGCGACATCGTCGATGGCTGGCGGCTGAAAAAGGGCTGGTACTGGCCGGATTCGCACAACGAAGTCGTGCGGCGCATCCTCAAGAAGGCGCATTTCGGCACGCGCGTCGTGTTCGTTTCGGGCAACCACGATGAAGTGTTGCGTGACTATGCCGGCTTCCGTTTCGGCGGCGTCGAACTGATGGACGAGGCGGTTCACACCACTGCTGACGGCCGGCAGCTACTGGTGACCCACGGCGACAGCTTCGACGGCGTCGTGCTTTATGCCCGCTGGCTCGCGGTGCTGGGCGACCAGGCCTATGGACTGCTGCTGCGCGCCAACATCCTGTTCAATGCAGTGCGCCGCCGCCTGAAGTTGCCTTACTGGTCGCTCTCGAACCACCTCAAGCTCAAGGTCAAGAACGCGGTCCAGTACGTGTGCAGCTTCGAAGAAGCGGTCAGCCGCGAGGCAGTCGAGCGCGGCTTCGACGGCATCGTCTGCGGCCATATCCATTGCGCCGAAATCCGCCAGATCGGCGATGTCACCTATTACAACGACGGCGACTGGGTCGAAAGCTGCACTGCGCTCGTTGAGGACGCTTCCGGCGCGATGCGGATCATCGACTGGACCAAAGAATCGAAAAGCCACGCCGCCGCAGCCAAGCAACTGGAGTCCGCAGCATGAGAATCGCCATCGCAACCGATGCCTGGTTCCCGCAGATCAACGGTGTGGTGCGGACCCTGGCAGCAACCGTGGTCGAGCTTGACCGCAGGGGGCACGAAGTCGAGCTCATCACGCCCGAACGGTTCAACACGATCGCCATGCCGGGCTACTCCGCGATCCGGCTGGCGCTGGCGCCGCGCTTCGGCGCCCGCCGCATGCTCGACGACTTTGCTCCCGACGTGGTCCACATTTCCACCGAAGGGCCGATTGGCTGGAGCGCGCGCAGCTGGTGCAAGGCGCGGCAAGTGCCTTTCACCACTGCATTCCACACCCGCTTTCCCGACTATGCCTCGGTGCGCACCGGCATCAGCGCCGAACGCTTCTGGCCGCTGATGCGCCGCTTTCATGCGCCGGCCCGTGCGGTGCTGACTGCAACGCGAAGCCTGGAGAACGAGCTCACGGGCCGTGGCTTCGCTCGCGTCAAGCCCTGGGGCCGGGGTATCGACCACTGGCTTTTCCGCCCTGATGGCGAGCCCCACCCTGCCATGCAGGACCTGCCGCGCCCGATCCTGCTCAATGTCGGCCGGGTGGCACCTGAGAAAAATCTGGAGGCCTTCCTGGGGGCCGACGTGCCCGGAACCAAAGTGGTGGTCGGTGATGGCCCTTCACTCGCCGAAATGCGCGAGCGCTTTCCTGATGCGGTGTTTCTGGGATCCTTGTCGGGCGAAGAACTCGCTTCGGTTTACCGCAGCGCCGATTGTTTCGTGTTCCCTAGCCACACTGATACGTTCGGCCTCGTCGTTCTCGAGGCGCTCGCCTGCGGCCTGCCGGTGGCGGCCTTCCCGGTGAGCGGTCCGATCGACATTCTGGGTAGCGAAGGGCGCGGCATCGACAGCGATTTTCCCGCCACTGTGGGCGTGCTGCACGAAGATCTCGCAGTGGCTATTGTCAGGGCGCTGCGGCTCGACCGGCAAGCCGCTGCCGTTTTCGGGTCACGCTTCGGCTGGGATCTCGCCACCGACCAGTTCCTCGCAGCGGTAGGCGAAGCTGCCCGCTTACAGCCCGATGCCTTCATTCCCGAACCAGCCTGAGCTGCTGCCCAGCCCGGCTGCCCGCAGGCATTGATGGGTTCCCCATTGCCTGTGCGGATTTTGGAGGTGGGGGCAGTCGTCGATAACCTAGAACGCGATCTGTGCCTCGCCAAGCGTCACACCGGTCACGTTAAAGCACCTCAGGTGGCGGTCCGCGAACCGCCTTGCCGCCCTGTCGTTAAGCAATGGTCCTTTCAGCACCGCTTCGCACCAGCCAAGGCACCTATTGGGCGGTCAGCAACAGTACGGTGATCATCCGGCCAGCCGTGCAATATGGCCGGCACGGCTATCGTCGTTCGCGGTGCTACTCCGTCAGGGGCGGATGGATCGTCATTGCCGAGCACATCAAGCGGGTCTGATGCCGCATTGAACCTACAAATAAAACGCATTAGGTGTTTTGTGTCGCTTGATCTCGCTATTTTTTCATAATACTGCATACTGTCATCTATATTTGAAACGGATTAGGCGATAAATTTTAAGGTGGCTGAGAGGCGAGTGAGCGCTTTGGTCATGAGCGAAAAATGATTCAGGATCGTAGATCCGGAGCGCATAGGAATATCCATGAAAACACCCTGTGAACCGACCAATATTCCTCCTATCGATGAGATCGATGTTCCCGCGACAATGGAGAAATATGCCTATGAGCGGGACAGACGGTTACGTCCCGAGGCGCAGGAGCAATACGTAGCTCCGCGCGGCAAGTTCGCGGAGATCAGCGAGGCAGATCCTCATATTCCGTTGATCGAGCGGGAGCCGATCTCGGAAGACCTCGATGTCATGGTTCTGGGAGGT
>CAXNKI010000118.1:0-5320 GCA_964202645.1 Alphaproteobacteria bacterium
GGCCTCGGCGTGTGGATCGGCCTTGCGGTCGGGCTGATCGTGGTTTCCGGGCTGTTGTTGTGGCGTTGGCATCGGCGCGAGGCTCTGGGTCTGGTCAGCTACAGGTAAGCGCCAAGGCCATGCTCCCCGGCTCGCCCAACCAGCGCGCCTCGACACCCCAGATCGCCGAGATCGCGTCACTGGACAGGGCTTCGGCGGGCGGGCCATCGTCAACCAGCCTGCCCTGATCCAGCACCAGCACCCGGTCAGCATGGTTCATTGCCTGCGCCAGATCATGGAGCACCAGCACCACGCCCCGGCCATGCGCCGCCTGTTCGCGCAAGGCGCGGACCAGCGCCGCGCTGTGGGCAAGGTCAAGATTGGCCAGCGGTTCGTCCGCCAGCAGCCAACGCGGCTCTCCGGCCAGCACCCGCGCCATCAGCGCCCGCGCCCGCTCGCCGCCCGACAGGCGCGAGACCGCCCGGCCGCGCAAATGGTCAAGGTCCATGGCAGCCAGCGCGCCATCGATGGCAGCATTTCCCGGATCGGGCCAGGGCAGCCGGCCCAACGAAACCAGCACTTCAACACTGACGTCCCAGGCGATCTCGGGCGTCTGCGGCAGATAGCCGATCGCCTGGGCGCGCGCGCGCGGGTCCTTGCCCAGCAGCGGCGCGCCCGAAAGCGTGACCGAACCGGCCTGAGGCACCAGCAGCCCGGCAAGGCAGGCAAGGAGGCTCGATTTACCTGCACCGTTCGGCCCGCAAATCGCGGTTACCTCGCCGGGGCGCAGGCTTGCGGTGATGCCTTCAAGCCGCCCGGCAGTGGCAAGGTCCTGCGCCGCCAGCATCATGCCTGCCCCTCGCGCATACGCAGCAGCAAGTGCAGAAAAAACGGCGCGCCGAGCAGGCTAAGCGCGATGCCGAGCCGCAGCTCACCACCAGCCAGCGGCAGAATCCGGCACAGGCAATCGGCCACCAGCAGCAACAGCGCCCCCGCCAGCACACTGGGCAGAAGCAGGCTCGATGGCCGCCGGTCAGTGAACGGCCGCACCAGATGCGGCACCATCAGCCCGACGAAGCCGATTATCCCTGCCACTGCCACGCTGGCCCCCACGGTCAGCCCGATGCCAGCAATGATCAGCCATTGCAGCCGCCGCGGATCGACGCCCAGCGAGCGCGCCGCGATGTCACCCAGCGTCAGCGCATCGAGGCTGCGCCGGGTTGCGGCCAGAAAGCCGAGCCCAGCCAAAGTCAGCGGCGCGGCGATCCAGACATCGCGCCAACTGCGGTCCGCCAGCGCCCCCATCAGCCAGGTGACGATCTCGCTCATGGCAAAAGGCGTGGGCGCAAGGCTGATCGCGAGGCTCATCAGCGCGCCTGCGAGGCTGGCGATCATCATGCCGGCAAGCGTGAAAAGCGCCACGCCGCCTTCACGGCCAGCGATCAGGGCCAGCAAGGCCATTGCCCCGCCAGCACCGATCAGCGCGAAAAGAGGCAAGGCCCAGACTGAGACTGCACCCAGCCACAGGCTGAGCACCGCGCCCAGCGCCGCGCCCGGAGCAATGCCGAACAGCCCCGGATCAGCGAGCGGATTGCGCAAGTAACCCTGCATCACTGCCCCCGCGCCGCCCAGCCCAGCGCCGACAATCAGCGCGAGGCAAGCGCGCGGGAGGCGCAGTTCGAGGAGGATGATCGCGGCGTTGCTGGTCTGCGGATCGAAGGGATCAATCCACACGCGGCCTGCGAGCAGGCTCATAGGCACCGCAATCGCGAGTGCGACGAGAAGCAAGGCGACGGGGCGGGTCAAGATGCGGCCTTTCGGACTTGCGCCAGCCGCTCCGCCGCGCGCACGATCGTCGGCCCGCCGCACCACAGCAGCGAAGGTTCCAGCGTCACGCGCCGCGTGCTCCCCAGCGCAGCAAGCGCGGGATGGCCAAGCAGGCGATTTTCTTCCGCGCGCGGATTGCCCGCCGCAAGGATCACTTGCGGCGGATCAGCGAGCATCACTTCGAGCGGCAGAAAGTCTGCCTGCCGCATGCCCCGCGCCGCGCTGAGGCTGCGAAAGCCGGTGCGGCGCAAGATGTCGGCGATCAGCGAACCATCGCCCGGCACGATCCCGCCACCCTGCCAGACGACTGCCGATAATGGCGGGAGCCCGGCAGGCGGGGCGGCGCGGTCGAGCGCCGTGTCGATCCGCGCCACCAGCGCCTCTCCGCGTGCTTGCTGTCCGGCCAGCCTGGCCAGTTCACGCACCTGTTCGCGGCTCTCGGCAACCGATGTCGCGATCGGTAACCGCGCCACAGGAATGCCGAGGTCCGCCAGCGCGGCAGCAGTGGCCACCGGCAGATAGGGATCGGCGATGACCAGTTCAGGCCGCAGCGCCGCCAGTTCTTCCACGCTGCCGGTGGTCGAAGGCAAGCGCCGCGCCAGGCCGAGGTCCATTGAGCTGGCGGCTGGATCGCGGCTGTAATGCGACAGCGCGGCAATCTGCGCAGGATCGGCCACTTCGGCGAGCACCGCGTCGCTGCAGGGATTGAGGCTGACCAGCCTTAACCCGTGGCGCGGCGCATCGGGCGTCTGTGCGCATGCGGCCAGCGCCACTATGCCAACGAGCGCCCAGCGTTTCATCAGAACCGAGCCCGTGCGCCGAGTGCAGCAGTGCGGCCATAGGCACCGTAGCCAGCGACTGTCTGATAGCGCTCGTCAGCCACATTCTCGATGCGGCCGAACAGCTCGATCATATCGCTCACCGGCAGGCTGGCCCGCAGCGTTATCAATGTGTAGCCGGGCAGCCGGTTGCTGTTCCCGGCATCATCGAACCTTGCGGAAAGCACCCGCAAATCCGCGCCCAGTGTCAGACTATGCAAGGGCGTGCGCCAGCCGGTTGACAGCGTCAGCGCGTGGCGCGGGCGACGGGCGAGGTCTTTGCCGTTCGCACGGTTGGTTGCCTTGACATAAGAATAGACCGCGCTGGCCTTGAGACGATCAGTCAGGCTTACGCGAAGTTCGGCCTCGATCCCTTCGGCGCGCGCCCTACCGACATTGTTGTATGTGCCGAAGGGCCGGCCCGCGCAGATGCCGCCGGTCACGCCGAAGCAAGAGACGAAATCTATGAGATCACGGGAATCGCGGCGGAACAGGGTGAGCGATGCGTGCAGCGCGCCGTTGTTGCGGTCGCCTTTCTCGATACCGATATCGAAGCTGCGGCTGCGCTCGGGCCGCAATGCCTGGTTGCCATAGTCCGAGAACAGCTGGAACAGCGTCGGTGCCTTGAAGCCCTCGCCGTAGGAGGCGCGGATCCGCAAATCGCCGGCGATAGTGATGCTGCCGTTCGCACCAAAAGTCCAGGCGCTGCCGAAGCGGCTGTGATCGTCGATGCGCAGGCCCGCCGCGAGATTGAACGCGCCCGGCGCATAGCTCAACAATGCGTGGCCGCTCGCCAGCCGGTCCTGCTTTTCAGCGTCATAGGTTGTGGAATAGCGGTTCCACTCGCTGTCCGCGCCGAATGTCAGCGCCAGGCCCGGCGCGAGGTCTGCCTTGCCGGACAGGTCGACCCGCTCGGACCGGCCCTTGGCATCGAAGCCCGGGGCGCTACCAAAAGTGGGATCGAAGTTGGCGCGGGCGTTGTCAGTTATCGCAAAACCGGCGGCAAGGTTCAGGCCATTGCCTTGCCAGCCAAGCTGCGCCCACCCCGAAGCCTCGCGGCTGGTCGAATATTCAGGCGTATCGGCAAAATTATACAGCGGCGCGGGAAAGCCGTCGATATCGAGCCGGCTATCAGCATAGCGACCGGTCAGCGAAGCGGAAAAGCCGCCGCCAAGGTCGGCGCGGGCGCGCCCGGCAATCCGCCATTGCCAGAAAGGATCGGCCTCGCTGCCACTGGCAGCGGCGGAAATGCCATCGGTGCGCAGATAGCCAGCCGAAAGCGTCAGATTGGCGCGCTCGCTGCCGAACCCGGCCACGGCTTCGGCGCTGACGCTGTCATGGCTGCCATATTCGGCAGACACTTCCGCACCTTGCATTTCGCGGCTGGTCAACGCGAGCACCCCGCCAATCGCGCGGCTGCCCCAGACGACAGAGTTCGAGCCACGCAGCAGTTCGACCTTGCCGATGCCGCCGCTGAACATGTTGCCCAGATCATAGCCACCGCCGGGCGCGGCGACATCGGACAAGCGCACGCCGTCAAGCAGCACCAGCGCCTGTTCGGAAGCCGCCCCGCGCACGAACAGCCCGGTGAAACCGCCGAGCCCGCCGTTGCGCACCGTCGTCACGCCAGGCAGGCGCTCGAGGGTGCGGATCAGGTCCGGGCCCTGGACGGACTGGAGCTCGGCGAGGCTGGTAATGGAGAGCGACTGGCCAGCGGCGTAGATATTGAGGGGGGTGCCAGTAACAAGGATTGTCTGCGCATCGTCGCGCGATCGCCGGGTCATGCAATCACCCGCGCAGATATTGGCCTCGTCGTCTGCGACAGTGCCCTGCGCCCATGCAGGCACGGCAATAGCAAGCGAACAACCCAGCAAAAACAGATATTTCATAGACAAACCTCTGGCACGAACGAAACGCCGTTCATGGCGAGAGGCCCCACGAAATTGCGGGTCCACGCTGCAAACCGGTACACTCCGCCCGGCTGCGGAACGACCGTCACCGGCAGGTCTCCTGGCTCCCGGATCAAAGCTCTCCGCCCGTCTTCCCAGCCCGAGAGCCAGTGACATGTGGGACGGATCGCTCCCCGGTCACAGTTGCGGAGGCAGCGCAGGATTTGAACCTGCTTCCCTCTTAGGTCCATTTGCATGGACAACCAATGACGTGAGGGGGCCTTAGCCGGGCCGGGCCAGCGAAGCAAATTGCTTAACCGCTTTACGCTAGGACGCGCGAGTGTGCCGCCATGGCACGGCGCAAAATCGTCCGGTGCAAATGCCGGCACCAGGAATTACGCGCGAAGGCGCGTAGCGAAGAGTGAGCCCCAAGAGATAGCCAAGTGACCGAAATCCAGCCGCCTTTTTCCCGTCCCGACTTCGCCGCCTTTACCGCGAAGCTGGAACAGCGCCGGGAGCGCGCGGCGCGCCGCAAGCTGATCTGGCGGCGCGGCCTGGTGGCGTTCGCCGCCGTTGCAGTCCCCGCCTTTGCCGCGCCGCAAGCCTGGAGCGACCTGGAAATTGGCGATGCCGGGGAAGCAGTGGCGAGCGTCGAGCCGATGCCGTTCGAAAAGCCCGGCGAGAGCTTTCCGGGCTCGGCCTTCTACTATCTTGCTGCCGCCGACGAACATCTGACCTGGTCACCTGGAATTGGCGAAGGCATTCATTCCGATGCCGAACCTGCCCCTTCGAGCTTTGGCCTGACGG
>CAXNKI010000119.1:0-5305 GCA_964202645.1 Alphaproteobacteria bacterium
CGGGCTGCCCTATCTGGATATCGTCCGGCTCGTGAAACAGCGCTTCGCAGTGCCGGTCTTCGCCTATCAGGTATCAGGCGAATACGCGATGATCGAACATGCCGTGGCGGCTGGCGCAGCAGACCGCGACGCCATGGTGCTGGAGACACTGCTGGCGTTCAAACGCGCAGGGGCATCGGGCGTGCTGACCTATCACGCGGCGCATGCGGCGAGACTGCTTGGTGACTGAGAGGCGGACCGCACTGCAATAGTGTTAATCCAGCACTTTCTGCGGATGATCCCTTGCGCCGCCACGTAGTCTATTCCATCAACCGGCCGCAATGAGCGCCAGTCAACCGATCAATCGCCCGCTGTTTGTCGCGACAATATTCGCCGGCAGCTTCCTGTTGTTCCTGATCCAGCCGATGGTGGCGCGCATGGCGCTGCCCCGGCTGGGGGGCGCGCCCAACGTCTGGAACAGCGCGATGCTGGTCTATCAGGCGCTGCTGCTGGCAGGCTATGCCTATGCGCACCGGCTGTCGAAGCTGCCTTTGCGCCGGCAGGCAACGCTGCACCTTGCGCTGCTGGTCGTCGCGGCGCTGACCCTGCCGATTGCGCTGGTCAACCTGCCCCCGCCGGCCCCGGGCAGCGAGGTGTGGTGGGTGCCGCTGTTGTTCCTCGGCACGGTCGGCCCCGTGTTCTTCCTGGTTTCAGCGCAAGCGCCATTGATGCAGCGCTGGTATTCGGCGCACCCGGATGCGGGCGAGCCCTGGGCGCTTTATGCCGCGTCTAATCTCGGCAGTTTCGGCGGTCTGATAGCCTATCCGCTGCTCGCCGAGCCGCTGCTGCGGTTGCATGCGCAAAGCGTGCTGTGGAGCCTGGGTTACGGTCTGCTGATCGTGCTGATCGCACTCGCGGCGCGGGCGCGCTGGCAGGCGCCGGCGCAGGTGGAGCATGCCCCCGGCAGCGAAGCGGCTGCAGCCCCGGTGCCTGTTCGGCGTTTTCTCTATTGGGTCCTGCTTGCGGCGATCCCGTCGGGTCTGCTGCTTTCGACCACAACGCACCTGACCACTGACATCGTCGCGATGCCGCTGCTCTGGGTGATCCCGCTGGCGGTCTATCTGCTCAGCTTCGTCATCGCCTTTTCCGAACGGCGCGTGCTCGCCGATCTGATCACCAGGATCGCCCCGCTGCTGCTGCTGTTCACTGGCGCGATGGCGATGAATTCGCGCGGGGCCGGCCTGTTCGCGCTGGCGCTGGGCAGCGTCGGGCGGTTGTTCGCCGTGTCGGTCTCGCTGCATGCGCGGATGTATGCGCTGCGTCCCGCGGCTTCGCAGCTTACCCTGTTCTATCTGGCGATGTCGGTTGGCGGCGCGCTGGGCGGAGTCTTCACCGCGCTGATCGCGCCGATAGTCTTCGACTGGGTTTGGGAGCATCCGCTGCTGGTGCTGACTGCCGCCGCGCTGATGCCGCTGTCGCCCTTGCTGGGCTGGCACAAGTCGCCGGGTCTTGAACCCGGCATGGCGCGCATTGCCGCAGGGGTGATTTTCATCGTCTTGGCGATCCTCGCCTGGTTCCTCGCCACCGAGACCGGGCTGCAGGAGGCCAGTCTGACCCGGGCAGGAATGGGGTTGGTGATGGCGCTGCTGGGGCTGCTGCTGATGCCGTGGCGCTGGCTGTTCGTGGCGGGATTGTTCGTCACGATGCTGGCGCAGGGCGGCTATGATACGCTGACAACCTCCTTGCAGGGCGCGCGAGCGCGCAGCTATTTCGGCATCTATACGGTGCGCGACTATGCCGACCGCCAAGTGCGCACGCTGGCCCACGGCACCACGCTGCATGGCCAGCAATCGCTTGATCCGGCGCGGCTGCGCGAGCCGATGAGCTATTACGGGCCGACGTCCGGCGCAGGCCTCGGTCTGGCGCAGGCACAGGCCCTCTATGGCCAGGCCGCGCGGGTCGGCGTGGTCGGACTGGGCGCTGGAACGCTCGCCTGCGCAAAGCGCCCAGGCGAAAGCTGGACGTTCTTCGAGATCGATCCCATCGTGCTGCGCTATTCGCGCGATGGCACGTTCAGCTATGTCTCGCGGTGCGCGCCTGATGCCAAGGTGGTGATCGGCGATGCCCGGATCGAGCTGGCCCGGCTGCCAAAGGCCGGGCTCGATGTGCTGGCAGTCGATGCCTTCTCGTCAGACGCAATCCCGCTGCATTTGCTTACCGACGAGGCCTTCGGGGTCTATTTCGATGCGCTCGCCCCGCGCGGCCTGCTGCTGGTGCATATCTCCAACCGCTTCATCGAGCTGGAGCCGGTGCTTGCCGCGATCGGCAAGCGGCGCGGCCTGACTTATGTGAAGCGCGACGACAATCCTGCCAGCCACACTTTCGTCACACCATCGACCTGGGTGGCGCTGAGCCGCGATGCCAGCGTGATTGCCGCGCTGGGCAAAGCAGCACCCGACACCCCGTGGTCCCCGCTGCTGCCGCCAGCAGAGCGGATCTGGTCTGATGACCACGCCTCGATCCTGCCATTCATGCGGTGGGAAAACATGTTCAAGACGCCATGACGACCACGAACCCCGCTTCCCCTCCCGGGGTCACCTTGCTGCCATTCAATGGCAAAATCCCGCGCATCCATTCCAGCGCTTTCATCGCGCCGGGATGCCGGATCATCGGCGATGTCGAGATCGGGCCGGATGCCTCGGTCTGGTACAATTGCGTGGTTCGCGGCGATGCCAACCGCATCGTCATCGGCGCGCGGACCAACATCCAGGACGGCAGCGTGGTCCACTGCGACAGCCCCAGCCCGCGCCGACCGGGAGGTTTTCCGACGATCATCGGCGACGACGTGCTGATCGGCCACATGGTGATGCTGCACGGCTGCACGCTGGAGGACCGCGCCTTTGTCGGGCTGGGGTCGATCGTCATGGACGGCTGCCGGATCGCCAGCGACGGGATGCTCGCTGCGGGCGCGATGCTGACCCCCGGCAAGGCGATTGCCAGCCGCCAGTTGTGGACCGGACGCCCCGCTGCCTATGCCCGCGACCTGACCGATGCGGCGCTGGAGGACATGCGCGCCGGGGTCGCCGGTTACGTGCGCAATGCCGGATTCCATGCCGAGGCGCTGCGAGGGCACGGACCAGGTTGAGCGATTCGACAAGGCCCGGCAATCTGGTTATTGGCCGGCCTGCGCATTTCCGGGCGAGAGGATTGGCTTCATGTGGCATCAGGGTTATACGTCAGAAGTAAACTACACCTACGGCTACTATAACGAGCTGTCGCCCACCAGGATCCGCCTCGCCCTGCTGGCCTGCGGCATCGATCACAGCATTTCCGACAACCCGACATATCTCGAACTCGGCTTCGGCCAGGGCCTGTCGCTCGCCATCAATGCGGCGACTTCATCGGGAAGGTTCTATGGAACCGACTTCAATCCCGGTCAGGTGGCAAATGCCCAGGAGCTGGCGGACGTCATGGGCAAGCAGGTTACCTTGCTGGAAGATTCGTTCGAAGAGATGGCGCGCAGGGATGACCTGCCGCAATTCGACATCATTGCGCTGCATGGCATCTGGTCATGGATCAGCGAAGCCGGCCGGCAAGCGATCGTCGACATTGCGCTGAAGAGCCTGAAGCCCGGCGGCGCGCTCTATATGAGCTACAATGTCACGCCCGGCTGGTCGCCGGGAATTCCGCTGCGCATTCTGATGGCTGAGTATGCCAAGCGCGAAGCGGGCGGCGCCCTGGTCGACCGGATCAACGGATCGCTCGAATTCGTCGATCAGGTGATGGAGGCGGGCGCGGCCTATTTCAACCAGCATCCCTTGCTGAAACAGCGCCTTGATCAGATCAAGACCCAGGATCGCAGCTATCTGGCGCACGAATACTATAATGCCGACTGGCACCCGATGCCCTTCTCGAAGGCCGCCGATCACCTTGCCCAGGCCAAGCTGACTTATGCCGCCAATGCCTCGATTCTCGAGAATCTCGCCGGGATCAGCTTGCCCGCGACGGCCCAGCCGATCCTGCAGGCGATCCGCGATCCGATCATGCGCGAAACCACGCGCGACTATTTCGTCAACACCCAGTTCCGCCGCGACATCTTCGTCAAGGGTCCGCGCTTCATGGCGCTGACCGACCATGGCAAGCGTGTGGAAAATGAGCGCTTCGTAATGCTCGGCGATCCTGAGAACTGCCCGCAAAAGGTTCAGACGGTGATCGGCGAAGCGGATCTGCGTCCCGATATCCACCAGCCGCTGACCCTGGCGCTCGCCACATTCCCTGACGCGACTGCCAGCATCGGCGAGTTGATGAAGGTGAAGGAGTTGAGCGCGATCAACCGGGGCCAGCTCTGGGAAGCACTGTTGATTCTCACCGGCGCCGGCTTTGTCGCCCCGGTCTCCACCTCGACAACCCCCGATGAGGATGCCGAAGCCTCCACCGCGCTCAACACCGCCCTGCTCGAACGTGCCGAACTCGGGACAGGGGTCGACTACCTCGCTGCGCCGCGCCTCGGCTCAGCGATCCAGGTGGGCCGGATCGAACAGCTGTTCATCAAGGCGATGGCGGCCAAGGAGAAAGATCCTGCCGAATGGGTGCTGAATCTGCTCGCCAGCCAGAACCAGCTGCTCATCGTCAATGGCGAGACCATCAGCGATATCGACAAGACCCGCAGCGAGTTGCAGCGCATGTTCACCGAGTTCAAGGAACAACGCGAACCCATCCTGCGCCGGGTGGGTACCTGCTGAGCCGCTTGCAGCCAGGCTTCAGCCAAACCCGATCGGAAAGGCCAGCCCTGCCGCGCGCGCGTCTTCGGGCAGAGCGCCTTTGCGCGCAAATTTGACCTGGCAGCGGGCGATCTTCCAGCCGGTGGCGGTGCGCACCACCTCGCGATGATACCAGCCGGCGTTCCATTCGTCGCTGCTGGTGGAGATGAACAGGTAGTTCTGCAGCGTTTGCGCGCGCTCGCCGTCCAGCGTGATGCGCGCCGGTCCGCCGATGTGGACCCCGTGCGGCGCCTTGCCCAGCACATTGGCGATTTCAGCATGGCCGGTGAGCGTCAGCTTGTAGACTTCATAAACCGCATCAGGCGTGAACAGGTCGAGCCAGTCCTCGAACCGGTCCAGTTCGAGCCGCAGGCAATATTCGTCGAGCAGGCGGCGGATGGCGAGTTCGTCGGCAACAACATCGGGCATGATCAAGGCGCTCCGTCCGGGCAGGCCCAGCGTGTATGGGGGCCGCACATAATGCGCCACCCCTATTGCATTAATCGCAGGGCAGGGCAATAAGCCGGGATCTACCGGCACATCCATAAGTGGCACAGCGCGATGAC
>CAXNKI010000120.1:0-5302 GCA_964202645.1 Alphaproteobacteria bacterium
ACGCAGATATGCGGGCCGGAGCCGAAGCCGAAATGGCGGACATTGCGCGGCCGATGCAGATCGAAGCGATCCGGATCACTGAAATACTTTTCGTCGCGGTTGGCAGAGCCTTGCGCGACATAGATTACAGCGCCTGCCTCAAGCGGCACGCCGCCCAGCACATGGTCGCGGGTCAACGTACGAAAATTGCTCGCCACCGGCCCTTCCCAGCGCAGCGTCTCCTCGATAGCGACTGGCACCATGTTCGGATCGGCGCGAAGTTCTGCAAGAGCCTGTGGGTCAGACAACAGTGCGACCAGCAGGCAACCCGTGGTCCGGAAGCTGGTATCGGCTCCTGCATTGAGGATGTGGCGCAGGAAAGCGATCAGCACATCCTCGTCCAGCACTTCACCGTCGATCTCGGTTGCGATGAGCTGGCTGATCAGATCATTGCCAGGCTTGCGGCGGCGCTGGTCGACCAGGCAGCGGAAGTATTCGGCCAGATTGCCTCCAGCCTCCATCGCCTCGCTGGCATAAGGCGTGATGGCAAAGGTCTGGGTCACGGCCAGCTTCTCGAACAACGGCACGTCATCCGGCGGCAGGTCGAGAAGGCGGCAAACGATGTCAAAGGGAAATCGCCGGGAGAACTCCGACACAAGCTCTGTCGATCCCCGCTTGGCGAAGACATCAATCAAGCCATCAATCACCGGGCGGATCACCTGGTCATTCCATTGCCGCACTGCGCCCGGCGAGAATGCCTGTTGGAGGAAGCGCCGCGCGCGGCCATGCTCTGGCGGGTCCATGACAATCAGGATGCGCCCGAAGGCCTTTTCGACGGCAACCTTATGGACGATGCTGCTGCTGAACAGCACCGGATCATCCAGCACTTCGCGGACAGTGTCATAGGTCCAGGCAGTGTACTGGGGCCGGCCGTCCGCAGCGGGATCGGCAGCCGCGCCAAAAGCTGCGCCATAATGCCCGGGCGAAACAGGCGCGTTGTGGCGATTTCTGGCCATAATCGGCCACGGATCCTCAATCGCGCCGAACACTTCCTCGTCCGCCATGAACGGGCTGAACGCAGTGTTCGCAATGTCCTCCAAGCGGCACGGTTTCATGGCTGGCCCGCCCTCTCTTTTCCGAAAGCCTTGATTCTTAGCGGAGTTTGTCATGGCGAGCGCGGCTGTATTGATGTGGCGCGACATTCCTCCGGCTGGGCACGCTTCAATTTGCCAAGTAACAGACGCAATAGAGATGGACATGGGCGTCCGACTTATGCACTGCATCTGCCACAGCGCATGATTCATGTGCACCATTTCAACCTACTGGATGGCGGCCTCTGGCCGAAATCGACATGCGGAAGCGGGAGCTAGAAGATGACACAAGGCAATCTGGGCATCGAACCGGAAGTACTCAAGGCGATCTACGGCCAGATGGCCAGAATCCGGGCGGTGGACAAAGCTGTCCAGGCGGGTCTTTCCGCGGGTAAATTCCAGTTCACTTACTGGCCGATGACAGGGCAGGAATGCATCCCCGCAACGATTTCGCAGCTCATCACCGCGCGTGACTACATGGTGACCACCTATCGCGGCATTCACGATCAGGTCGCCAAGGGCGTCGACCTCTACGGCATGTTTGCCGAAGCGCTGGGCCGCCAGGATGGCCTCAACAAGGGCAAGGGCGGCAGCCCGCACATTTCCGATCCTACTTCGGGCTCGATGGTAACCACGGCCATCGTCGGCGCTGGCGCACCTATCGCCAATGGACTCGCCATTTCGGCCAAGGAGCGCGGCGAGGACCGCGTCACCATCGTCAATTTCGGCGATGGCGCCACCTCGATCGGATCCGTGCATGAGGCGATGAACCTGGCTGGTGCATGGAAGCTGCCAGTGATCTTCCTTTGCCAAAACAACCAGTGGGGCGAATACACCGAAATCCCGACTTACACTGCCAGCCCCAACTTCTATGGCCGCGCCGAAGCGCTTGGCTTCCGCGGCGTCCAGCTCGACGGCAACGATCCTGCGGCCTTCCATGCCGGCATGAAGGACGTGATCGACTATGTCCGTGCCGGCAAGGGCCCGGTCTTTGTCGAAGCGCTGACCTATCGCCTTGGGCCGCATGCTGGCGTGGGCGACAACTACAACGCTGCCAAGGAAGTGCTCGCCGCCGCCAAGGAACGCGCGCCGCTCGAGAAGACCCGCGCGCTCCTGATCGACGCTGGCATCTGCAGCGAGGACGAACTCACCGCGGTTGAAGCAGCCGCAAAGACCGAAGTTGACGACGCCATCTCCCGCGCGCTGGAAAGCCCGGCAACCCCGGTCAGCGAAACCCTGATCGACGTGTTCGCCGATGCCACTTGCGTACCCAAGCGCGGTTCCTATCCGCTGCGCGCAGCCGAGGGCGATCATGCCGGGCCCACCGAGACCATGACCATGGTGCAAGCCATCTGCAGTGCCCAGGGCCTGGCGATGGATGCCAACCCGGAGGTATTCATCTTGGGTGAGGACGTCGGCGATCCGCAAGGCGGCGTTTTCGGCACCAACAAGGGCCTTCAGACCAAACATGGCGACCGCCGCGTGCGCCCCACCCCGATTGCCGAATCGGCGATCCTGGGTGCGGCAATCGGCTCTTCGATTGCCGGCATGAGCCCGATCGCGGAAATCATGTTCGTCGATTTCTTCGGCGTCTGCCTCGATCAGCTGGCCAATCATGCCGCCAAGCAGCGTTACATGTCGGGCGCAGCGACCCATGCACCGATGGTGGTCCGCGTACAGCTCGGCGGCGGTATGGGTGGCTTCGGCGCGCAGCATTCGCAGAGCCTCGAAACCTGGCTTACCCACATACCCGGCATCAAGGTGCTCTATCCGTCGAACCCGGTGGACGCCAAGGGTATGCTGCTTTTGGCCATCGATGATCCCGATCCAGTCGTCGTGATGGAATCGATGATGTTGCTTTATACGCAGAAGGACGAGGTGCCGACCGGCGACTACCGGGTGCCGCTGGGCGTCGCCAAGGTGAAGCGCGAAGGCACCGATGTGACGCTGATTTCCTATGGTTGGGAACTGCTCAACTGCATGGCAGCCGCGGAAGAACTCGCCAAGGAAGGTATCAGCGTCGAGGTCATCGACCTGCGTTCACTGGTGCCGATCGACTATGCCCGCGTACTCGCATCAGCCAAGAAAACCGGCCGCGCTGTCGTCGTTCATGCGGCGGTCGAATTCTGCGGCTTTGGTGCGGAAATCTGCTCCACGATCAATGAAGAACTGTTTGGCCAGCTCAAGGCTCCTGCGGTTCGTCTGGGTGCGGAATATGCGCCAATGGCCTATTCCAGCACGATCGAGATGAACCAGGTGCCCAACGCCGCCGCCATCATCGCGCGCGTGCGTGATATCGTCAAATCCTGATCTAGAAAGAGTTTCCCGTCATGGCGACAACATTGACCATCCCCAAACTCGAAATGTCGATGAGCGAAGGCACGTTGGCAGAATGGATGGTGGAAAGCGGTACCCACGTGAACGAAGGCGACGTGATCTACACGCTTGAGACTGACAAGACCGCCCGCGAAATCGAAGCGCCGGCCAGCGGCACGCTGATCCAGAAAGTGTCAGACGGCGAAACCTATCCGGTTGGCACGGAAATCGGCGAAATCGTCTAGCACCTAGCGCAAGACGCACGGCATCTGGAATTCATCTTTCTCTCCCTGCCCGGGGAGAGAAAGATGTCTGCTTCAGTGGTTCCAGATGAGGTGAAGATACTCCATCCCGATCACGGAACCCGCGCGCGAGCGCGGCGACGGTGCATCGGGATCGACACTCACAATCGGCATGCGCTGCGCCCATTCCTCCAGCAAAATCCGTAATTCCATTCGTGCCAGATGCTGGCCGACGCATTTGTGCGGGCCATTTCCCATGGAATTGTGATGCACCGGGCCGCGATCAAAATCGATCGTGAAGGGATCGTCGTATAGCCGGTGGTCAATGCTCGAAAGGCTGTTCATGACCATGATCATGTCGCCGTCTTTCATCGTCGCACCTTTGCGGACCACGTCCTGGCGGAGCATGCGGCCGGTATTGGACAGGCCATGCCGGCGGATCATTTCCTCGACCGCTGCCGGAATGATCGCCGGATCGCGCTTCAGTCGTTCCTGCAGCTCGGGCCGTTCGGCCAGCCGGTGCATGCAAAAGCCCATCGAGGAAGCGACGGTATCCAGCCCGCCCAGGAATACCAGCTGTGCCATACCGAGCAGCTCGCCACGATGCTTGTAGCGCGGGTTGTTGCGCCAGGCGGAAATGCCGCTGAAAATATCGTCGCCCGGCTTCTCCAGCCGCTCATCGAGCAACTGACCGAGATATTCATACAATTCGCGGTTCGCGCTGGCGCGATCCTCAGGCGTGGCATTGGTCATGAATTTCCCGCCCCAACGCAGAAAGTCATCGCGGCGATCATAGGGCAGATCAACGAAGTCCCAGAAGATCATCAAGGGCGCGATGGTGGCAAAATCCGCCACAAATTCGCAGCGCCCGCGCGGCTTAAGTCCCTCGATCAAGCCAACGATCACGTCGCGTGACTTGGATTCGTATCCTTCTTCGATCCGGCGCCTGGCGAAATAGGGGTTGAGCACTGCGCGGTAGCGCGTGTGATCCGGCGGATTTTCCGTGATTGGCGGCATCGACGGAAAACTGCCTTTGGGGACATTCTTTTCCGCGTTCGAAAACAGGTCATGCCGCTCCTGGATCCACTGGATATCCTCGCCACGCGTGGCCACCCAATGGCCGCCATAGCGCGGAGTCCAGACGATGTCCGGCCCCTCATGAAGACGCGAAAGCGCCCTGAAAACGTCCCCGTCCTCGATACCCGCCGGATTCTGATAGTCGAAATCGACAACCAGCGCAGGATCAACATGCGGCGGAATATCTCGCAAAAACCCGTCGCGGCCTCTCAGATCGGCATCCGTCATAAGCCTGCTCCCTGGGGCAATGCTAACCCGACATTTCCTTCACGGCCAACGATCATTCATGGAGCAGGTCACGCCGTTTCACCTGCATCGACCAGCAAAGTGCTGCCGGTCATAAAGATCGACATGTCCGATGCGCAGAACAGCACAGCGCGAGCAATGTCGTCGGGCACGCCTACTCGGCCGAGTGCGGATGTCAGGGTCGCGGATATTTCGCTGCGCACTCGCTCGGGAAGCTGGGCGAGTGCGGCCATATTGCCTTCGGTTTCGCAGAACGTCGGAGCGACACCCAGCACGCGAATGCCATGCGGCGCCAGCTCGATGGCAAGCTGCTTGTTGAGTCCACGCACACCGTGCTTCGAGGCAACATAG
>CAXNKI010000121.1:0-5301 GCA_964202645.1 Alphaproteobacteria bacterium
GTCCGCCGCGAACGGATTGTCCGCAATCGCCGCCGCGAGGGCTGCGCGTGAGCGCACAAGCGCGACACTTTCGAAGCCGAACCGCTCGTGCATCATCAGGCCGAGTTTTTCCTCCAGCCCCTCATCGGGCCGCTCGGGATGATCGAACAGCACATTGCCGCTCGCGACGACCGTCTCGACATTGTCGAACCCTTCCGCCGCGAAAGCCGAGCGCAAATCGGCCATGGTCAGCCGGTTACGCCTGACATTGATCGAGCCGAACAGGGCGAGGTAGCGCGGCAACCCTTACAGGGTCCGCTCGCGCATCTCCACCTCGAAGGTCTCCAGCACATCGCCCGGCTTGATGTCGTTGGTGTCCTTGAGGACCACACCGCATTCCAGACCGGCGCGCACTTCGGCGACATCGTCCTTGAAGCGCCGCAGCGAAGCCACGGTGGTCTTCGAGACGATGACATCGTCACGGGTGATGCGGGCGTGGATGCCCGGCTTGATGTAGCCATCGGTGACCAGCAGACCTGCCGCCTTGTCGCGCTTGCCGGCGGGGAAGATTTCCTTGATCTCGGCGCGGCCAACCACAGTCTCGATGCGCTCCGGACCCCAGATTCCGGCCATTTCCTTGGCCACATCTTCGGTCAGGTGATAGATCACATCGAAATACTTCATGCGCACCTTGAAGCGCTCGATCATCTCGCGCGCCTTGGCATTGGGACGCACGTTGAAGCCGATGATCGGAGCGCCAGATGCCTGGGCGAGCGTCACATCGCTCTCAGTGATCGCACCGACGCCGGATTGCAGCACGCGAACCTTGATCTCGTCGTTCGAAATCCGGTTGAGCGCATTGACGATAGCTTCGGTCGATCCCTGCACGTCGCTCTTCACCACCACCGGATATTCGATGACCTTGGCCTTGTCGGCGAGCGCAGAGAACATGTTCTCCAGGCTGGCCGGAGCCACAGTGGTGCGCTTGGCAGTCGCCAGTTCGTGGCGATAGGCAGCGACTTCGCGTGCGCGCGCTTCGTTCTCGACCACGGTCAGCGTATCGCCCGACATCGGCACGCCCGAGAGGCCAAGCACCTCGACCGGCAGCGCCGGCGGGGCGGATTTGATCTGGCGGCCCTTGTCATCGAGCATCGCGCGGACGCGGCCCGACTGGGTGCCGACAACCAGAATATCGCCAACGTTCAGGGTGCCACGCGTGATCAGCACGGTTGCCAGCGGCCCCTTGCCCTTGTCGAGCTTGGCTTCGACCACGGTGGCCTCGGCTGCGCGCGCGGGATTGGCCTTCAGTTCCAGCAATTCGGCCTGCAGCAGGATCTTCTCGATCAGTTCGTCCATCCCCGCGCCGGTCTTGGCCGAAACCTCGACATCCTGCACATCGCCCGACATCGCCTCGACAACCACTTCGTGTTCGAGCAGGCGCTCACGGATCTTCTGCGGGTTAAACTCCGGCTTGTCGGACTTGGTGATCGCCACGATCATCGGCACACCGGCAGCCTTGGTGTGGTTGATCGCCTCGATGGTCTGCGGCATCAGGCCGTCATCACCTGCCACCACCAGCACGACGATGTCAGTCACATTGGCGCCGCGCTGGCGCATCTCGGTGAATGCCTCGTGGCCCGGCGTATCGAGAAAAGTGATCAGCGCGCCAGACTTGGTCTTGATCTGGTAGGCGCCGATATGCTGGGTGATCCCGCCCGCCTCGCCGCGCACCACATCGGTACCGCGCAAAGCATCGAGCAGGCTGGTCTTGCCGTGATCGACATGGCCCATGATTGTCACCACCGGCGGACGAGCGACCAGCGTGGCCTCCTCATCGACATCAAGCGCGATGTCGATATCGACGTCGCTTTCCGAGACCAGAGTGACGTTATGGCCGAATTCGGAGACCAGCAATTCGGCGGTCTCCTGGTCGATCGGATCGTTCAGGGTGACCATCATGCCCAATTTGAACAGCGCCTTGACCAGGTCCGCGCCCTTTTCGGCCATGCGGTTGGCAAGCTCCTGAACAGTGATCCCTTCAGGCACGACAACGTCGCGCACCATCTTTTCACGCGGCTGGGCCTGCCCGGCGAAGTGGGCGCGCTTTTCCTTCTCGCGGGCACGCTTCAACGCGGCGAGGCTGCGCGCGCGCGCGCCTTCGTCCTCGTTAAGCGCGCGGGTTACCGTCAGTTTGCCCGACTGGCGGCGGCTTTCGGCCGTCTTGTCGCGTGGATGGACGATCTTCTTGATCGCCGGTTCCGGCCGTTTCGGTGCCGCGACCGGTGTGAAGCGGCGCGGACCGACGGTCTGCTCACGCGCTGCCGGCTCTGCGCCGGCCTCGTCAGCTGACTCAGCGGCGACCGGCTCGGCGACGGCAGGCGCTTCGGCAGTTGTGGGCTCAGGCGCTGGCGTCGCTGCAACCGGCTCGGCCTCTTGCGGGGCCGGAGCCGACTTCATCTCGGTCGCAGCGCGTTCGGATTCGACCTTGCGTTGGCGCTCGTCCTGCTCGCGGCGATTGGCTGCTTCCAGCCGCGCCTCTTCGGCCTCACGCAGCAGGCGGGTCTGCAATTCCTGGCGGCTTTCGGCCGAGGGCGGCGGTGTGGGCCGGGGCGCGGGCTTCGGCGCTTCGACCACGACAACGGGCTCGGGCGCGGGCGGAGCTGCGGGGGGAGCCTCGCCGGGCTTGCCGATCAACTTGCGGCGCTTGACCTCGACCACAACCTTGTTGGTGCGGCCGTGGCTGAAGGTCTGCTTGACCTCGCCGGCGGCAACCGCAGTCTTCAGCCCCAGCGGCTTGCGGCCCAGAGTCGGTTTGTCAGTTGTCTCGGTCATGTCCAGTATTCGTCCTTCGGTATCGCTATGTCGTCAGGGCATCCGGCACGGCACTTGCTGCCGACCGGTCGTCCGTTTCACTTGGCTTCTTATCGTCCTGCCCCCAAATGCGCGGTCCCATAAATAGCACCAGGCGCCGGAGCAGGCCGTCAATCCTTTGCGCAGCCGCAGGTGCGGTGAGCGCCAGGTGGACGACATTCTCGCGGCCCAATGCCACAGACAACGCCGTCCGGTCCAGTGGCAAGCGCGTTCCCGCCTTGCCGCTGCCTTCCGCATCCTCGCCCACGCGCCAGGCCTGATCGATCTTGCGCGCGCCGTCTTCGCTCGCGTCGGCCGCATGGCCCAGCCAGGCGATCTTGCCGGCGCGCGCCTTTTCGGAAATGCGTTCCGAGCCCAGCAGCAGATTTCCGGCGCGCATTTCAAGCCCAAGCCGGTCAGTGAAGGCGCGCAACAAGGCTGCCTCGATCCGCGCGGGCAGATCGGCGGGAATGGTTAGCTCGGCGCCCCCAAGAGACTTGCCGAACGCCCGGGCCAGCGCGCCCTTGAGCTTGCCTTTTGCCAGCGCCGTTTCCAGCTCCACGCGCGACACGCCGATCCAGGCGCCACGCCCCGGCGCGCGCGCCAGCACATCGGGCAGGACGAGACCCTCGGGCGAAATCGCGAGGCGGAGCAAATCGTCCCGCGAACCATTGTCCCCGGTCAGAATACACTTTCTCTCCGGATCAACCGAGGTTGATCCGTGAATTTTGGGCCTCTCAGGCGCTCCAGAGGTATCGGAACCTAGCGCGTCATTGTGAGGAATCCGCATCGGCGGCCTCCTCAGTTGCTGGTTCATCGTCGAACCAGTGCGCACGCGCAGCCATGATGATCTCGTTGCCCTGCTCTTCGGTCAGGCCGTATTCGCCCAGCACGCCGCCCTTGTCTTCCTCGCGCTTTTCGCGGCGCTGCGGCGGAGCGGAGCCTTCGCGGCGGCGCTGCTCGACACGCTTCTTGGCGATCAGCTCGTCAGTGGCGAGGTCGGCAAGATCGTCGAGAGTCTTGATCCCGCCCTTGCCCAGCGTCACCAGCATGGCTTCGTTGAGATGCGGCATTTCCGCCAGCGCATCCTCAACGCCGAGTGCACGGCGCGTCTCACGATTGACCTCCTCGCGGCGCTCAAGCGCTTCAATGGCGCGGCTCTGGAGCTCGGCGCCCAGTTCCTCGTCGAAGCCCTCAATATTGGCGATTTCGGAAAGCTCGATGTAGGCCACTTCATCGAGTTCGCTGAAGCCTTCGGCCACCAGCAACTGCGAGAGCGTCTCGTCAACATCGAGCTCTTCTTCGAACATCTTCGAACGCTCGGCGAATTCGCGCTGACGCTTTTCGCTGGCTTCGGCATCGGTAAGGATGTCGATCTGGCTGCCGGTGAGCTGGCTGGCGAGCCGCACGTTCTGGCCGCGACGGCCGATGGCCAGTGAAAGTTGATCATCAGGCACGACCACCTCGATGCGGTTTTCCTCTTCGTCGATGACGACGCGGCTGACAGTCGCAGGCTGAAGCGCGTTGACCACGAACGTCGCGGTGTCCTCGCTCCAGGGGATGATGTCGATCTTCTCGCCCTGCAATTCCTGCACGACGGCCTGAACACGGCTGCCCTTCATGCCGACGCAGGCACCGACAGGATCGATGGACGAATCGCGGCTGATCACGCCGATCTTGGCGCGGCTGCCCGGATCGCGCGCAGCGGCCTTGATCTCGATGATGTTGTCATAGATCTCAGGCACTTCCTGCGCGAACAGCAGCTTCATGAATTCGGGATGGGCGCGGGACAGGAAGATCTGGGGCCCGCGATTGTTGCGCTCCACCTTCATGATATAGGCGCGCACCCGCTCGCCGACGCGGGCGGCCTCGCGCGGGATCTGCTGATCGCGGCGGATGACGCCCTCGGCGCGGGTGAGATTGACGATGACATGGCCAAATTCGACCGACTTGATCACCCCGGTGATGATCTCGCCGGCGCGGTCCTTGAATTCCTCGTACTGGCGCTCGCGCTCGGCATCGCGGACCTTCTGGAAGATCACCTGCTTGGCCGACTGCGCATCGATCCGGCCCAACTCCACTGCCGGCAGCGGATCGACGATGAAATCGCCCAGCTTGGCGCCCGGCTGGAGCTTTTCGGCCTGCTTGATGTCGACCTGCTTGAAGTAGTCCTCAACTTCCTCGACCACTTCGACCACGCGCCACAGGCGCAAGTCGCCGGTGCGCGGATCGAGCTTGGCGCGGATATCGTTTTCCGCACCATAGCGGCTGCGCGCTGACTTCTGGATCGCTTCTTCCATCGCCTCGATGACGATCGCCTTGTCGATCATCTTCTCGGTCGCCACAGAAGTAGCAATCGCGAGCAGTTCTGCACGGTTGGCGGAAATCGGACTGGCCATATTCAGTCTTCCTGTTCTTCGAGAATTTCGTCTGCGCCGCTGACGTCAATCGGGCGCGTGGCGGCAATAAGCC
>CAXNKI010000122.1:0-5284 GCA_964202645.1 Alphaproteobacteria bacterium
CAGCATTTATCAGAAGACCATCGAGAAATTCGCGCTGACCCAGCCGCTGCAGGGCTGGATTTTCTGCACGCTCAAGAAGCCGTAATGCGCGTCCTCCACGTTCTCGATCATTCGTTGCCGCTTCAGAGTGGCTATACCTTCCGCACGCATGCGATCCTGAAGGCGCAGCAGGGCGCTGGCATGGAAGTGCGCGGGCTCACTGGTCTGCGCCAAGCTGCGGGCGGAGGGGCGCCTGGTGAAGCGATTGAAACGCACGATGGCATCACCTTCCATCGCACAACCGGCGAAGTGAGCGGGCCGGTGGGCTTGCGCGAATGGCGCGAGATCGGACTTCTGGCTTCTGCCATCGAAAAATTGTGCGAAGAATGGCGCCCCGACGTGCTTCACGCCCATTCGCCGGCGCTTTGCGGCGCGGCGGCTGTACGTGCATCGCGGCGGCTGGGGATTCCGCTGGTCTATGAAATCCGCGCCTTCTGGGAGGATGCCGCTGTCGGCAACGGCGCGAGCCGCGCCGGCTCGGTCAAATATCTGCTCACCCGCACGCTCGAAAACCATGTGGTTGCCAGAGCCGATGCCGTAGTGACGATCTGCCAGGGGCTGAAAGACGATCTGGTGGCGCGCGGCACTGATCCGGCGCGAATCACGATTTCGCCCAATGGCGTCGATCTTGCCCTGTTCGGCGATCCGATCCCTCGCGATCCCGCCTTTGCCGCCGAGCTTGGGCTGGGAGACGGCCCGGTGATCGGCTTCATCGGCAGTTTTTATGACTATGAGGGCATCGACGATCTGATTTCGGCTATGCCCATGCTGATCGCTGCCCACGCCGATGCCCGGCTGCTGCTGGTCGGCGGCGGGCCTTGCGAAGCTGCCCTGCGCGCACAGGCTGCGGCCTCGCCTGCAGCGGAGGCGATCCATTTCATCGGCAGGGTGCCGCACCACGAGGTCGAGCGCTATTATGCGCTGTGTGATATCATGGCCTATCCGCGCAAGCGCAGTCGTTTGACCGATCTGGTCACTCCCCTCAAACCGCTCGAGGCCATGGCACAAGACAAACTGGTCGCTGCGTCAGACGTCGGCGGCCACCGCGAACTGATTGCCGATGGCGTCACCGGCACCCTGTTTCCCGCCGATGATCCTGCGGCCTGCGCGGCCGCGCTTGCCGGGCTGCTGGATGGCCGCAGCGCCTGGGAAGACCGCCGGGCGACAGCACGCATCTACGTAGAAACGCGGCATGATTGGGCAATCAACGTGCAGCGTTATCAAGACGTTTACCAAATACTGTTACCAGCCCAGGCTGATCCTTTGCGCATCCCTGCCGCCTCAGTGCGGTGATCGGGGGGGCGCAGAAGCCAGCAAACGGGGTAATATCATTGGCCACCCAAGTCCGTAGCAAGCCCGCCAACAAGGCGCCGGTAACCAAGCATCCGTTGTTTCCGGCGATGGTTGCGCTGTGGTTCGGCGCGCTGTTCGGGCTCGGCAGCCTGGCGGTGCGCGCATCGCTGCTGGAATCGCTGGTGCTTAGCCTGTCGCTTGACGTGCTGCTGCCCGCTGCCGCGCCGCCGCTGGGAATGAAGTCACGGCTGATCCTCGCCTTGTTGCTGGCCGCGATCGGCGTTGCGGTGGGTGCCATGCTGGCGCGCCGCATTGCCCGGCCCAAGCCGGTGGAAACCCCCCGCAAACGCGGCATCGGTGCACGCTCGGCTGCGCGCCAGGCACGCGCCGAAGCCGCCACTGCCGAGCTCGAACCGGCTGCTCCGCGCCGCCGCGCCCTGACGATCGAGGCAGAAGAACAAGCTGATTTCCATTATGACGGCGCACCGTTGCCCGGAAGCGCGCCAAGCATTCTCGATGTAACCCAGATCGATCTCTCGCCAGCCCCTTCCGAAGCACTGCTGCCTGGCGCAGCCGAGCCGTTCGATGCGGTCGCCGCAGCACCGCTGGCGCATGACGATTTCGTGGCCGAGGAAGCGCAACCGGACGCACAAACATCGTTCGAGGCATTTGCCGCTGCCCAGATTGAGACCGTGCCGGAATCTAGCGCAGCAGCAAAGGCTGACCGCCAGGTTTTTCGCGCGGCTGAGCCCGCTCCGGAATTTGTCCAGCCGATCGCCGAAGAGCCCAAGCCGGTTGTCCTGAACTTCCATCCGCCGGTCGATGCCGCTGCGCCGGCGCCCGAAGCGCCGCTCGATCTGCTTTCCGAGCACGAGATGGCCGAAGCTGGCGCGATCCCCGTCGAAGCGGAATCGGATGATTATGCCAGCATGATCGAGTCCCTGCGCAAGGTCGAAACCCCCGCTGCGCCTGCATGGTCGCCCATTGCTTTTGAACCAATTGATTCTGCTGAACCAAATGATTTCGCTCCGGATGATTTTGCCATCAAATGCGAGTCCGAGCTGGAGCAAGCCTCGTTCGAGCCGCTGCCGGTCGTTCCGCCGGTGCTGCTTGCTGAGCCGCCAGCGCTGGAAGCCGCAGCTGTGCCTCAGGCCTTGGCCGAAACGCAGCCCACGCGCCGGATCGAAACAGCAGAACTTGCCGAGCTTTCGCCGGTCGAGCTGATCGAACGCCTCGCCCTGGCCATGCGCCAGCGCGCCCACCAGGGCCAGATGCCTTCCGCGCTGGTCGATGCCGTAGCATCGCTGGTCGCAGCATCGCCCGCCGCCCAGGTCATTGATGCCGAGACAGCTGATGGGAAGGTCGCACCATTTGCCGGCTTTGCCGCCGAAATCGCGCCAGCGCCGGTTTTCGCTGCAGTCGTCCCGCAACCCGAAGCGCTCGAGGCGCCCGAAGAGCTGCTGCTGGACAGCGAAGAGCCCGAAGCAGAACCTGTAGTGTCGCAGTCCGCGCCACCGCAGCTGGAGCTGCCCGCCGCGCTGCGGCCGATCGATTTCGACGACTATGCCGATCACGACTACAGCGACGATCTCGCCCTGCCGCCGCGTTCCTTTGCTGCGCCAAAGTTCTCCGGGCCAGAGGCAGTCCTGGACCTCGCAGCGCCACTGCCCGAAGAGAGCGAGAGCGATGTGCCGGAGGACAGCTATTCCTCCTTGCTCGAACTCGGGCGTGTGGCCTCGACGCGCCAGGATTTCGTGCGCATCGAAGAGCCCGAAGCAGACGACGCGGAAATCGAGCCAGTGGTTATATTTCCGGGCCACGGTGCCCGCCCGGGTCTGCGCTTTGCAGCGCCTGATCCGGCCGCGCCGGCACCATCTGCGTTTGATCGTCCCGCGCAGCCCGCTGCAGCCTCCGAGACCGGGGCACCGCAACTGCGCTGGTTCGATGCCCCAGCCGCAGTTGCCTCGCCCACGACCTCTGCCTATGCGGGCGGCATTCGTCAGGACCCGGATGAGGCGCAGCGCGCCCTGCGCAGCGCACTCGCCACCCTGCAACGGATGAGCGGCGCCGCCTGAGGCCCCGAGCCTCAGGCCCCTTTCTGCGTCCAATCCGGTCCATCGCCGGGCCTGCCGCTTCGCAGTTGCAAAAACCCGCTCATTTCGTCATGGGATCATGCATGGCCCACTCGCTGCGTTCGCGGCGAAGTGAGTCGTGCATGACGACAGGATGGATCATCGATGGGATTTCCGGAGCCCCAGGGCCTTTACGACGCGCGCAATGAGCATGACGCCTGTGGTGTGGGTTTTGTCGCCCATATCAAGGGTGCCAAAAGCCATGCGATCGTCGGCCAGGCGCTGGAGATTCTCAAAAACCTCGATCATCGCGGCGCGGTCGGCGCTGATCCGCTGCTTGGCGATGGCGCCGGGATTCTCATCCAGATGCCCGATGCGCTCTATCGCCAGTGGGCGGATGGCGCCGGGCTGACCCTGCCTGCCGAGGGCGACTATGCGGTCGCCATGTGCTTCCTGCCGCAGGACGAGGCGAGCCGGCAATTCGTCGTCGAGAAGTTCGAGAAGTTCATTGCCAAGGAAGGCCAGCAGCTGATCGGCTGGCGCGACGTGCCGACGACCATGGACGGGCTGGGCAAGGCTGTCATCGCGCAGATGCCAGTGATCCGCCAATGCTTCATCGCGCGCGGCGAAAGCTGCGCCGATCAGGACGCCTTCGAGCGCAAGCTGCTGTCGATCCGCAAGCAGACGCAGAACCCGCTTGCCGAAATGGCCGAAAAGCACGGGCTACCCGGCGTGACCGAGCTTTACATGCCGAGCTGCTCCAGCCGGACCGTGGTCTACAAGGGCCTGCTGCTCGCGACGCAAGTCGGCAGTTTCTATGACGATCTGCGCGATCCGCTCTGCGTCTCCGCATTGGGCCTGGTCCACCAGCGTTTCTCGACCAACACTTTCCCCAGTTGGAAGTTGGCGCACCCCTACCGGTTTATCGCCCACAACGGCGAAATCAACACGGTGCGCGGCAACGTCAACTGGATGAACGCGCGCCGCCGCACAATGGAATCGGAGCTGCTCGGCCCCGATCTCGACAAGATGTGGCCGATCATCCCGCATGGCCAGTCGGACACCGCCTGTCTCGATAACGCTCTCGAGCTGCTGCTCGCGGGCGGCTACAGCCTTGCCCATGCGGTGATGATGCTGATCCCGGAAGCCTGGGCGGGCAATCCGCAGATGGACCCCAAGCGCCGCGCATTCTATGAATACCACGCAGCGCTGATGGAACCGTGGGACGGCCCTGCCGCAGTCGCTTTCACCGATGGCCGTCAGATCGGCGCGACGCTGGACCGCAACGGCCTGCGCCCTGCGCGCTTCCTCGTCACTGATGACGATCTGGTTGTCATGGCGTCGGAATCGGGCGTGCTGCCGATCAAGGAAGACAATATCGTTCGCAAGTGGCGGCTCCAGCCGGGCCGCATGCTGCTGATCGATTTTGCCGAAGGGCGCATCATCGAGGACGAGGAGCTGAAGGCTCAACTCGCCGGCGCCGAGCCTTACGAGGAATGGCTGGAATCCGCGCAATACAAGCTCAAGGACCTCGAAGTGGTTCAGCCCGAGCTGGCCGCACTGCCGGTTGAAACCACCAGCCTTCTGGATCGCCAGCAGGCCTTTGGCTATAGTCAGGAAGACGTCACCAAGTTCCTCGAGCCGATGGCCTCGAACGGCGACGACCCGCTCGGCTCGATGGGCACCGACACGCCGATTGCCGTGCTGTCGAACCGCAGCCGGCTGCTCTACGACTATTTCAAGCAGAACTTCGCCCAGGTTACCAATCCGCCGATCGATCCGATCCGCGAGGAGCTGGTCATGAGCTTGGTCTCGATGATCGGCCCGCGGCCTAATCTGCTCGGCCATGACGCCGGCAGCCACAAGCGCCTCGAAGTCGA
>CAXNKI010000123.1:0-5267 GCA_964202645.1 Alphaproteobacteria bacterium
CAGACCTGGGTGGGCGGACGGATGGTTTATCGCGCAGCCGAAGAAGCCGCGCCTAGGCCGACGGCGGCGACACTTCCGGAGCAGGATCGCTGAGCGCATCCTTGGCCGCCCGCGCGGCTTCGCGTTTCTCGGTAACGCGCATGAACAGCAGTGTGCCCTCGAACAGCAAAATCAGCGGCACGGCCAGCATCAGCTGCGAGACGACATCAGGCGGTGTGACGATTGCGGCAATGATGAAAATCCCGACAATCGCATAGCGCCGCGCGCCGACCAGCTGCTCTCGGCTGACAATCCCGGCGCGGTTGAGCAGCAGCAGCAGCACCGGCAAAAGGAAACTTATTCCGAAGGCCAGAATGAACTGCATGACCAGCGTCAGATAGTCCCCCGTGCCCGGCAGCGCCTCCAGCTGCAGCCCGCCGCGGTCGCCCTCGAAGCCGAGAAACCAGTGAAATGCGGTGGGCATCACAACATAGTAAGCCAGCGCCGCGCCGCTGATGAACAGCACCGGAGTTGCCAGCAGGAACGGCAGGAAGGCGCGCTTTTCCTTGGCATAGAGCCCTGGCGCAACAAATTGCCAGAGCTGGTTGGCGAGGATCGGAAAGCAGACGAAGAAAGCTGCAAACATCGCGACCTTGATGTTAACGAAAAAGGCTTCGTAGAGCTTGGTGTAGATCAGGCGCCCCTGCCCCGGCGGAAACGCATCGGTGAGCGGGACCACCAGAAAGCCAAAAATGTCGTTGGCGAAATACATGCACACCGCGAAAGCCGCACCCAGCGCCAGCACGCACCGCAGCAGACGGGTGCGCAGCTCGATCAGGTGATCGAGCAACGGAGCCTGGCTCTCGTCAATGTCCTTTACTTTGAGCATGGCCATATCAGGGCGGCGGCGGCGGCAGGTGGGGTAGCGGCAACTGCGGCTCCGCCTCGCCAGACAAATGCTCGCCTGCCAGCATCTCGGCCTTGCTCATCGGCGGCGGCAGGTCGGGATCGGCGGAAGCGGACCCGACAGGCTCTTCCCAGTCCGCCACGGTATTCGGCGTCGCCGCCATGATCGCCGCGTTCTGTTCGCGCCATTTCTTCTCCATTTCCTCGAGCTCAGCCTCGCGGATCATCGTCTCAATGCCGCTGCGAAAATGGCCGGAAACGCTGCGCACCTTGGCCACCCAGCGCCCGGCCGAGCGCAAGGCCAGCGGCAGGTCCTTGGGGCCGATAACGACAATCGCCACCACGACGATCATCAGCAATTCGGACGCGCCGATGTCAAACATGGTGGATTGGCCCGGCTATTGGCCGGCTTTGGTCGTGTCGGTCGCGGTTTGAGCAGGTTCGGCAGACGTATTCTGGGCCGCCGGGATCTGGGCAGGCGGGCTCGCAGGCTTGTCGTCTTCGTTCAGACCCTGCTTGAAGCTTTTGATTCCCGTGCCAAAATCACCCATGATTTCAGACACACGGCCGCGCCCGAACAGCAGCAGCACGACGATCAGCACGATGACCCAGTGCCACAGTGAAAAACCACCCATTGCTTGCGACTCCGAAAGGTTGCGGAGCGCCACGGCTCCGGACAATCCCTATTTAGGCGCTTTCATCGTCACTTGCCAGTGCGGCGTCTGCATTGCTTGCAGATTCATCGTGACTGGCGCCCATTGCAGCTTCCAGCGCATCATCCACCGGATCGAGCAGGCCAGCCGCGCGCAATTCGTCGATGCCCGGCAGGTCCTTGCGGCTGGTGAGCCCGAAATGGACGAGAAAATCGGGTGTGGTCGCATAGATCACTGGCCGCCCGGGCACTTCGCGGCGCCCGGCAACCCGCACCCAGCCAGCCTCGAGCAGCACGTCGAGCGTTCCCTTGGCGGTCTGCACCCCGCGAATCGATTCGATTTCAGCGCGGCTGACCGGCTCGTGATAAGCGACAATCGCCAGCACTTCGGTCGCCGCCCGGCTCAGCCGTCGCAAGTCCTCGCGCTCGCGGCGCAGCAAATGCGCAAGATCAGGCGCCGTCTGAAAATGCCAGCGCTTGCCGCGCTCGACCAACTCTATCCCGCGCCCGGCATAGTGCGTGGCGAGCGCCGCCAGAGCCTCGCGTACCTCCGCGCCGCCCAGATGGACGGAAATCGCCTCAGCCGTCATGGGTTCTTCGGCGGCAAACAGCGTCGCCTCGACAGCGCGGGTCAGCTCGTCAATCATTCCCGATCACCCTGATCTTGTCGAAGGGGCGCGCACCTGCCGCAACATCAGTGGCCCGAATGCGCTGTCCTGCGCCAGTTCGGCCTTGCCGGTGCGAGCGAGTTCCAGCGCGGCGACGAAGCTGGAAGCGAGCGCTGAGCGGCGCAGTCGATTGTCAGCATGCGGCGGCAGGAAGTCCTGCAATTCGATCCAGTCGAGCGTGACCCCCAACATCGCCGAGACCCGGGCCAATGCGCTCTCAAGCGTCATCACCATGCGGTCGCGCACCATGTGCACCACCGGCGCCGTGCGCGCCTTTACCTGGCCGTAAGCCTGAATCAGCGCGAACCAGTCGCATTGCCAACGGTTCTTGCGGTCCACCCGCAACCCCTCGGGCGCGCCGCGCACAAACACATCGCGCCCAAGCCGGTCGCGGCCCATCAGCCGAGCCGCCGCCTCGCGCATCGCGCCCAGCCGGGCGAGACGAAGTTGCAGCCGCAGCGCCAGCTCCTCGGCGCTTGGCTCTTCCTGCTCCTCGCGGGGGAGCAGCAGCGAGCTTTTCAGGTAAGCGAGCCATGCCGCCATGACCAGATAGTCCGCCGCCAGCTCCAGCCGCATCGCCTCCGCCCGCTCGATATAGCCGATATACTGATCGACAAGTTCGAGAATCGAAATCTTGCGCAAATCAACTTTCTGCCGCCGCGCGAGATCAAGCAGCAGGTCCAGCGGACCTTCCCAGCCGTCCAGTTCGAGATAGAGCGCAGCGTCGTCGCTGGCGGCTGAGGCGATGCCTTCCCAGTCGTCTGCAGCAAGGCTGATAGCCGGTGTAAGTTCAAGCTCGCTCATGCCGCAACCAGCTCCAGCAAAGCATCGCGTGTTGCCAGCAATTCCGCCTTCCGCCCGCTCGCGCCATCAACACGTGTGTCCGCCAGCGCGCGCTCCAGCCGCTCCGAGGTTTTTGCGGACATTGTTGGCGAGCGTTCTGCGATCCCGACCATGTCATCCATCTTCGCCCAGCAATTGAGCGCGATATCGCAGCCCGCCGCAATCGCCCGCGCCGCGCGTTCGGGCACGGTGCCGCTGAGCGCTTCCATATCGAGATCGTCAGTCAGCAGCAGGCCGTCGAAACCAATCTGGCGGCGGATAATCTCCTCGATCACATAGGGCGAGAGCGTCGCCGGGTTCTCGGCATCCCAGGCAGTGAACAGCAAGTGCCCGGTCATGCCGATCGGCGCAGCGTTGAGCGCGCGAAACGGGGCCAGGTCACTTTCCAGCTCCTCGGCGCTCGCGGTCACAGTCGGCATGGCGAGGTGGGTGTCGGTGGTGGTGCGGCCGTGACCAGGCATGTGTTTGATCGTGCCGGCAATTCCGGCCCGCGCGAGGCCATCCAGCACCGCGCGACCCAATGCTGCGACGCGCAGCGGCTCGTGACCCAGTGCACGGTCGCCGATCACGTCGTGAGCGCCGGGCTGGCGGACATCGAGCACCGGGGCATGGGTGCAGGTGATCCCCAGTTCGGCGAGATCGTGGCCCATCGCTTCGGCATTGGCGCGCGCAGCCTCGATGGCGCTGGCAGGGGCAATCTCGTAGAGCCGGTCGAACACCTCGCCGCAGGGCCAGGCCGGCCACTCGGGCGGCTTCAGCCGGGCGACGCGCCCACCTTCCTGATCGATGGTGATAAGCAGTCGCTCGCGTCCGTGGATCTCGCGAAGACTGTCGGTCAGCGCGCGCAGCTGCCCGCGGCTTTCGATGTTGCGGCCAAACAGGATGTAACCCGCTGGATCGGCCTCGCGAAAGAAGGCGCGCTCATCAGCGGTCAGTGCTTTTGCGGAAAGGCCGAAAATTGCAGGCGTCATCGCCGGGAAAATCGCAGGAACGCAGCGCTTTCGCAAGCGTGCGTTCCTACTGCGATGTGGAAAGGCCTATTTGACCTGGCAGGCGAGCCCCGCAGATTTCAGCCGGCCGCACAATGCCTGCGCCGCTGCTGCATCGCCGGGTACCGCCTGGAGGCGGAACACCGTGCCGATATCGGCCTTGCCTTCGACAATCCGGTAACGCTGGCCCGAAAGCGCGCTGTATTGCTGGGTCAGCCGGCTCCAGCCAGCCTCAGCCGAAGCGCGGGTGGAATAGGCGCCAACCTGAACCGCAGGTCCGTCAGCAGGTGCTGCTGCAGCGGCAGAAGCCGGCGTCGAGGCGATTGCCGACGGTGCCTTGCCGGGAGCGGGCGGCGGGCCGCCTGCCGGGCCCTTGCCGAGATCGAAACCGGGCCGTGCGGCGCCAGCGGCTGCTGCGGGCGGCGGCGCTTCGCCGAGCCTTGCCGGGCGGTCCTGCCCTTCGGAAACGGCAAAGGCAGTGTTGCCAGTGCCGTCGAAAGTCTTGCCGCCCGGGTCCTTCGGGGCTTCCTTGTAGGCTTCGCTGGGCGCAGCAATCGTGCTGCCATCGGCGACCAGCGTGGGATCGGGATTGCGGTGGGTCGACCACCAGATGCCGCCGACAATAGTCGCCAGCGCGATCAGCCCCAGGATTGCCAGCCCGAGAATGCGGCCGCCATCGGGCTCATGGGCGCTATCGTCGTCGTCAGCATCGAGCCAGGGCAGCCGCTCGTCTTCTTCGAGCGCCAGTTGTTCGGATGATTCCTCCAGCTCAAGCGCATCGTCACGCTGGGCGAAGCCTTCAGCATCGTCAAACGGGGTATCGCCAAACTGGGTTTCAATCGGCTCATCGCCGTCGCCGCGGTTTCTGTCCGAAGCTGCCATTTTCACATTTCCTCTACTGCCGCCACGCCAAGCAGCGCGAGCCCGTTGCGCACAAGTTGGCCGATTTGTGCGCCAAGATAGAGCCTTGCGCCAGTCACTTCGGCGTCCTGTGCCAGGATGAAGCGTTTTTCCGGGCGATCATTACCCACATTCCAATAGGCATGGAAGGCTGCGGCAAGGTCGTGGAGGAAAAATGCCACGCGATGCGGCTCGCGCGCCTGAGCGGCGGCTTCGACCAGCCGGGGGAACTGTGCGGCAAGCTTGATCAATTCGCGCTCTTCCTCGCCAAGCCGTTCGAGGTGATCCGCGCTGGGTCCAAGCCCTTCGGCGGCACCCTTGCGCAAGGTC
>CAXNKI010000124.1:0-5226 GCA_964202645.1 Alphaproteobacteria bacterium
GGATGCCACCACCCGCGACACCATCGATGCGCAGTTTCGCGGAATGGAGCGGCTCAGTGAAGGCATGGCCGGCATGGTTCACAGTAAGGAAGTGGAGATCATGCGCTCGCTGCTTGATGCCGACTTGCCCGAAGATCCCATGCTGGCCACAGCAACCTGGTTCGGCATGGTGCAGCAGAAGATCGTCGACGACCTGCGCGGGCGCGGCGAACCGATTCCCGATCTCAACAAAGTTGCTGTCAGCGATCCGGTCAACGCGGTGGAATTCCTGTTCCCGCACTGGTTCGTCCTGCCGGTGTTCAGCTCGATGTCCAGCTACCGCATTCGCCCGCTCGGCCCCGAAAGCTGCCTGTTCGAGATCTGGTCGCTGACGATGTACCCGGAAGGTGCGGACTATTCGCCGCCGCTCGAGCCGACCATGCTGCCGTTTGACAGCCCGGAGTTCCCGCCGATCCCCCGGCAGGATTATTCGAACATCCCGATCCAGCAGCTGGGCATGCACGCCAAGGGCTTTGATTTTATGCGCCTGTCAAAGACCCATGAAGGCATGATCAGCAATTACCAGCGGATCCTGGACGGCTATCTGGCAGGCGTGCCCCAGGAAAAGCTGACCAAGGCAGTGAACCTGCTAGGCGGCAATTTCGACGGGCCGATTCTGGAGCTTGGGCTTTAGGGCGAATTGCGCAAAATCGAACCAGGCAGACCCTGCGCCAAGTGACGCAAGGGGACAGCCTGTTCGCTGTCCCCGTTGCCCGC
The DNA here is from genome assembly GCA_964202645.1 of Alphaproteobacteria bacterium. Taxonomy (GTDB): domain Bacteria; phylum Pseudomonadota; class Alphaproteobacteria; order Sphingomonadales; family Sphingomonadaceae; genus Novosphingobium. Next base: position 757 of record CAXNKI010000124.1, read on the forward strand.
CGAACGTTCAATCCGTGGGCGGGCCAAAATCCGTCCAGTTCTGCCAGTCGTCGCTGACCTTGCGCTCGTCGATCAAGGTACGCTGATAGCATTTTCCGTCGCGAAACCATTGCCAGGTGCGGGCGCGGTTCTGGACGGCTTCATCGACCTGGATCATCTCATAGAGATAGATGCCGGGCTCATCCTTGCGGACCCAGTTGAGGCAGGTCGATAGATTGTTGTCATCGGGCTGCATGGCTGCTGCCCAGCCTCTGATCAGTTCATTGTCCCACCAGATTCGGCCATCGCGGTAATTGGCCGGAAACTCGCGGGTTTCGGATCGGCCGTCGGCCCAGAAATAATAGTTGGATTGGTGATAGTCCGACGGTTTGCCGTCTTCCGGAATGCGGCAGATCAACCGCGAACGATGTGCGTCGATCAATTCGCCGGTCACGGCATCATAATAGCGATACCAGCCTTCCCAGACGCCTTCATTGCTCGCCAGCAGCGGCATGTTGTCCCTGATTTCCTGCGGTGTTGCCATGGTGGTTCCTTTCAAAATAAGCTGTTATGTGCTGCTGCCTGCCTCGAAGCCGCGACTGAGCGGAGCACTGGCGAAAATCAGGATATCCGTGATCAATCCCGCCTCATCCAGTTTGAAGAAGTTGGCATTGTTCATGTTGGTCTGCTCGCCATCGTGTGCGGTCAGGTGAACGTCGAAATATGCGCCGACGCCGCCGCTTTGGGTGTCCGCGCAGACCACATAATTGTGGAAGTTGACGACCGCGAAGGTTTCGAGAAATTCGTTCAGATGGGTGCGCAAGGCATCGGCCCCGGAATATGTGAAGTTGCTGCTGGGAATGCGCATTTCGCAATTCTGCGTCATGCTGCGCATCACTCCGTCAAGATCATGCGCGTTGAGCATCTCGAAATAATTGTCGATCGTGCTGTTGATCATTTGCTCGCGAGAAAGGGCCATTGGCGTCGAATCCTATTGTGTAACGATCTCGAAAAGACTTGCGGCGTCATCCATCCGGTCGAGACGCGCGGCGGCATCGAACAGGGCATCGGCTGATCGGTTCAGGCCGCCCAATTCGAAACAGAACTGAGCCTTCTGGCGCTGGGCATCGGCGCTGAGCGCATTGCCCGGCGAGCCCAGAGGCGTGACGACGTGGCGCTCGAAACTGCGGCCGTCGTTCATTTCACCACGATCGTCTGCGGCGCCAGAGCATTCGGGTCCGGATTGTCATCGAGCACGACATGGGCCCGGTCAGCCCAGGCGCGCGCCGCATCGCTGGCGAAAGTCGCCGGAATGAAATGGCGCGGATCGATCACGCCGTGCTCGACCATCTGCGGCGCAACAAACTGCATGCACAGTCGCGCATATTCGGGGCTCATGCCGGCATCGAACGGACGTCCGACCAGCAGGTTGATGAGCGGCGGAACATGGGCGGTCAGCGACGCCAGATCGCCCATGCCAAAATGCGCTTCACGCTTGATGTCGATAATCGCGGTCAGTGCGGCTTGGGTGGCCCGGCCTGCCGAAAACGGCTTGTGCGCAAGCTCGGTCACTTTCCAGGGCGCACCCCAGCCGTTGAACACGTCTTCGAGTGTTTCAGTCGTTTCAATGAGTTTGAAATAGCCAAATTTGCCATCGATCACGTCATGCGGCCCGCGCAGCCCGGCTTGCACCAGATCGGCGGCGGTCAGCGCCGCGCGCGCGGTAAACCCGATTTGCAGCGCCAGCGCTTCCGACCCTTCCCAGTGCGCCTGCATCGTGCCGCCGACCTGACTGTAGGCCAGCCCCAGCAAATCCAGCATTTGCTCATGCGAAAACCTTCGGGTTCGGCCAATCGCCATGGCAGCGCCCATCAGCCCCGCCGTCGATGGGCGAAAGAAGCGCGGTCCGGTTGCCGCCGCCGAGCCGAAGAAGACGGCTGTTTCAATGCCGGTGACAAAAGCATTGATCAATTGCTGGCCACTCACGGGTTGTGTGCCTGAGCGGCTTTGAACTTCGCTGGCCAAAGCAGCAGTCGTTACGCACAGCGCAATCACCACCGAATGTTCGTGCAGTCCGTCCCATTCCAGACAGTGGATCTGGAAGCCGTTGAGCAGAGCGGCATCATAGGGCGAGCAGCGCAGACCCGGCCGTCCCAAAATGCCGCAATTGCCGGCGTCTTGGGCCAGCGCAGACAAGATCCGCGCCGCGCCGCTTTGGCCTGAGCCGGCGACGCCGACCGCCAGGGTGTCGGCCAGAAACATCTTTGCCGCTGCAACGGCCTCGCCGGGCAAGTCAGCGAATTCATGGGCCAGAACGAGGTCAATGAGCCGCACGCTCGTCTGCGAAGAATTGCGCGACTCTGCGGCTAATCCATGCAGGCTGGGGCGCTCGGGGGACGGCGGTTGCATGAAGTGGCATTGCGTCCAGTCGCGACTTCTCCCGCCAAACTTTCGCTGATTAGCCGCTCTTCGGATAAGGCCGCAGGCTGAAATTGCGACTTGGTCGTGAGGTCCTGCGCGCCTTACCAGTAAGGCCGCTCCAGCAGCGCGCGGCGGCGTTCGCGGATGATCGTCTGGCGCTGCTCAGGTGTCACGCGCGGCGTATCCGCTGGCAGCAGCTGCGCCACGTCAGCTACCTTGACCTTGCGTACTTCGGGGATCGGCTGGCTGTCACAGCCGGTCCAGCGGCCCTGGATGATGCCCGTGGGATGCCCGGCGGTGTCCATCCAGTTGGCGATGCCCGGATCGCGCGCCGAGACGACGATACGCAGCTTGCCATCGGCATCAGGCCGGGCCTGGGTATCGTTCAGCGAGGAATGGTTGTTTACCCAGTCAGTCGTCTCATAAAGCTCGTTGGTCAGGATCAGCGAGCGATAGTCGCACTTGGCCGGTACCGGCGATTCGACGATCAGCGCCTCGTCGTCGGCCAGCGCGTAAACGCCTTCATAATAGAACTGGCCTGCGAGCGCTCCCATGGGCACGTCGAACACCTTGAGTCGGTTGACGAAGCCTTGCGAACGCAGCTGCTCGACATGATCGACGAACATCAGGCCGATGAATTCGGTCGCGCGGGGCAGGGCACGCAGCTTTGCCTCGAGCGCGGCGGCGATGGGGCGCGGGCGGCCGGCGGGCTTGTCGATGCGCTCGAGGGCGAAAGTCGGTTCCTGTTCCTTGCCCCAGTTGGCGCTGACCATGCGCAGCATCAGCCGGCTCGCGCGCGGATCGAGCTGCCACCAGTCGCCGGTATAGCCTGCGGGGCGCTCCGGGCTGAGCAGCACGCCATAGCGGCCCTGTCCGTCGACCCTCAGGTCCTTGAGGTTGATGTGCGCACGCGGCGGGGGCGAACCCCCAGCGCCCGGCACGACTTGCGCAATAACCGCAAGCCGCAGCGATCCCTGTTTCCCGCGTAGCCGATAGCTGCCGCCCGGCGTGATGCTGGCAGTGCGGTAGATCGTATCGGCATTGGGCTGGCCGACATTGATCACCTGGCCAATCGAGGGGAGGAATTGCGGCGCGTCGCCGTCGCCACCGATCGCCTCGATCGCCGACGTTGTCAGCGCTTCGAGCGCGAGGCGCGCCACTTCCTGCTGGACTTGTGGGTCAGCGCGCAAGGCCACTGGCAGCTTGGCAAGCATCCGGTCGGGCAGGGTGCGCAGGGCCTCGGCAAACTCGGCCCATCCGGCGACGCTGGGCGGCGGGGCCGTCTGTGCTCGCGCGGCGATTGGCAGCGCGGCGAGGGCAAGGGCGGCAAGCCCGATATGGCGGATCGACATGGAATGGACTCTCCCGGCTGGATGCGGTTTTGCCGCAGGCTGGTGCAGGTGGCCGGGAAAGGCAATTCCAAATGGGGGGAAGCTGGTTCACGCAAGGGCCGCAGAGGAAGCAAAGAGACGCAGTGGTGTTGCGTGCGCCGCAGGCGCATTTCGCTAATTTGCCGTGGCGCAATCCCAAAGGCCTGATTGGAAAGCGGCTTTGCCGCGAACACGGCCTCTGCGTGAACCAATCCTAGGCCGCCACCAACTCCGCCCTTGCCTTCACCACCTGCTCGGCCTCCTTGCCGGAAAGCTCGGCGAGATGATCGAAGCTGGCCGAAAAGCTTGCCAGGCCCTGACTCAGCGAGCGCAGTTCGGCATCGAGGCCATGGAGCGCGGCTTCGGGCAGCATCGCTTCAACCCGCTCCCAGCGCTCCCACTCAGGGTGCGGTGAAAGGCCAAGGATCTGCCCGCGCCGGGTCGACAGCACCGAACCGGCCTTGGAGGCCGTCCCGCCTGGGGTATCGACACTGACTTTGGCAACCGGCTCGAGCAGATAGGGCGCGGCCTGCGCCAGCGCTTCGCCCATCGCCATGCGCCCGGCGATGCGGAAGGCAAGTTCGGATGAATCGACCGAATGGAACGAGCCATCGACCAGCGTCACCGCGACATCGACCACCGGAAAGCCCAGCGGGCCTTTCAGCATTGCATCCCTGACCCCGGCTTCCACCGCAGGGAT
>CAXNKI010000125.1:0-5211 GCA_964202645.1 Alphaproteobacteria bacterium
GATAGGTGGCAAATTGCAACCGCGCTTGCTTTAGCGGGCAATTGGTGGGAAAATCAGTTCTATGCCCGGCAGACTTGTCAAATATCTGGATTCCATCGTCGCGCGCGACCCAGCGCCGCGTTCGCGCTGGGAAGTGCTGCTCTATCCCGGCGTATGGGCGGTTACCTGGCACCGACTCGCGCACTGGCTGTTTTCGAACCGCTTCTTTTTCCTCGCGCGCGTGATCAATCACATGTCGCGCTTCTTCACTGCCATCGACATCCATCCCGGCGCGAAAATCGGCCGGCACCTGTTCATCGATCATGGCTTCACCGTGATCGGCGAGACGGCGGAAATCGGCGACAATGTCACGATCTATCAATGCGTGACCCTGGGCGGCACCAAGCCGTTCAACGGCATCGGCGGCAAGCGCCACCCGACCTTGCAGGACAACGTCATCGTCGGCTCGGGCGCGCAGATCCTGGGGCCCATCGTCGTCGGCAAGCGCGCGCGGATCGGCGCCAACGCGGTGGTGACCGAAGACGTGCCTGAAGGCGCGACCATGGTCGGCCCCAAGGCGCGCTCGACTGTGGTGGTGGCCGAAACCTGGCAGCAGGATTTCATGCCCTATGGTACGCCGTGCTCGGACAAGTTCGATCCGGCGACGCAGAAGCTCGAATTGCTGCAATGCGAGCTGGAGACACTGCAAAAGCGCTTGGCCGCGTTGCTGGAAGAGCGTGATGCCGAAGCTGCCCGGAAAATCACAGAGGGGCAGAGTGCCGGGCGCAAGCGGGGCAAGAAGTCGGCTTGAGCGCGGTCGTCACGCCTTTCCCGGGCCCGGCGCTCCGTCCTACACAGGTCGGCTTCGAGCGCCTAGAACTGCAACGCATCCTCGATCTCTATGGCCGTATGGTCGCCGCCGGCGAATGGCGCGACTATGCGATGGATTTTGACCGCGATGCCGCCAGCTTCTGCGCCTTCCGCCGTGCTGCCGAACGCCCGCAAGTGCGGATCGAGAAGCGCCCGGCCCTGCGCGGCAAGCAGGGCATGTGGACGCTGCTGGGCGAAGGCGGGCAAGTGCTCAAGCGCGGGCATGAGCTGGCGGGAGTGCTCTACCCGCTTGAGCGGCGGTTGCTGCGGGCGGTGGATGCCTGACAGGCGCCTATCTTGCGGCTTTCTGCAACATCCCCATCGCATGCATCGATTGTTCCATGCCGCTCTGCAGCGGGGCGTCGCCGGTGCGGTCGCTGATCTTGTCCCAGGCGGCTGCGAAGCCTTCGACGGTGCAGTCACCCGCGCCGAGCAGCACGCCTTCGTTCATCGTGACCCAGGCGCTCTGGCACACGCCCGCGCCCGCGCCGACGATGGCGTTCGACGGCGCATCGTCCGAGACGAGGAACAGAGCAGCGGGCGCAACGTTCTCGGGGCTGAAGGCCTTGAAGGCTTCCTCGGGGAAGATGTCTTCGGTCATCCGCGTGCCCGCCGTCGGCGCGAGGCTGTTGACGCGAATGTTGAACTTCGCGCCTTCGAGATGCAGCGTCTTGGCGAGGCCGACGAGGCCGAGCTTGGCCGCGCCATAGTTCGCCTGGCCAAAATTGCCGCCGAGGCCTGACGACGAAGTGGTCATCAGCACGCGGCCATAGGCCTGTTCGCGCATCGTCTCCCACACTGCCTTGGTGGCAAAGGCGCTGCCCAGCAAATGGACGCGAATGACGAGTTCGAAGTCAGCCGGGTCCATCTTGGCGAAGCTCTTGTCGCGCAGGATGCCGGCGTTGTTGATCAGGATGTGGACCGTGCCCCAGGCCTCTTTGGCCTTGGCGACCATTTCTTCCATCTGGGCATATTCGGCGACATTGCCGCCATTCGACATGGCCTCGCCGCCGGCTGCCTTGATCTCCTCGACCACGGCCAGCGCCGCGTCGCTATGCCCGGTGCCGTCGCGCGCGCCGCCCAGGTCGTTGACCACGACTTTCGCCCCGCGCCGCGCCAGCTCGATCGCATAGGCCCGGCCGAGGCCGCCGCCGGCGCCGGTGACAATGGCGACTTTGTCCTTGAACGAAATGGTCATGTGAGGGCTCCCCCTGGAAGAATGCTGCGGCGCGGCATTGCACGGCCAGCGCGGGCATTCAATGGCGTTGTGCCCGCGGCTGCTCAGAAACGATAGGAAAGACCGCCCTTGAGGATCGCCGACTTGAGAGTGGCGCTGCCGGTCAGCGGCAGTCCCCGCGAAGTGCCGCTCGCGCGGGTCTTCACCGGGATCCAGGTCGCATTGGCAAAGATGCCGATGTGGCGGGAGAGGTGATAGTCGATGCCGCCTTGGACGACCGGCGCCCAGGCGTTGTCTGCCCTGAGGCCGGTCACCGAGCCATCTTGGGTGCTGAACACGATAAACCGGCTGACGCCCGCGCCCAGATAGGGTGATACCCGCCTGGAGGCATTGAGGTGATAACGCGCGACCAGCGAGGCAAGGCCATATTTCACCCGGCCGAGTTCGCCTGAGGGAGCGAGTGTTCCCGTGCCGGTCACCCGCGTTGTCGGCGGGATGCCTGCTACCAGCGCGACCGAGACATTGCGCGTGGCGAAGTATTCCGCCGAACCTGACAGGAGGACGTTGTTTGAGAGCTTGATATTGCCGCCCTCAATGCGGGTTCCGCCAAGCGCAATCTCTGCCGAACTGTTGAACAGGATCGCCGCGACGCCGGCCGTGACGACAATGTCGCCCTTGCGCCAGCCCCCGGTTTCCTCGGCCTGGGCCGCGGGCGCGCAGGCGAACAGGACCATGGCGGCGCAGTACCCCCCGCGATGGAGCCTTTGAATGATGCCTGGCATTCTGATCAATCCTCCGCTGGTCAGGCCATGCCTAGCAAGGCGGGGATCAGCGCGTCAAAGTGATCAATGACGCAATCCGCGCCTAATTCCGGCGCCGGAACATCGTTGAAGCCAAAGCTCACCGCGACCACCGGAATGCCCGCTGCGCGCGCAGCGCCGACATCGAAGCTGGTGTCGCCGACGAAGGCCGCGCGCCCGCCTCCGCCGCGTTCCAGCATCAGGTCAATGAGATCGCGCGCTGGCTTGGCGCGGCCCGGCCCCAAGGTGTCGCCGCCGATCACGGTGAAAAAGCGGCTGGCGAGGCCCAGATCATCGAGCAGCGCACGGGTCAGCGATTCAAGTTTGTTCGATACGACTGCCAGTCGCACGCCGCGCGCCGCCAGTTCGTCCAGCATCGTCTCGCCGCCAGGGAAGAGGCGGGTGTGGACTGCGATATTGGCTGCGTAATGCTCAAGAAACTGGTGATGGAGCTGGGCAAAACTTGCGTCCTCGACCCCGCCAGTCAGCTCCAGTGCGCGGCGCAGCATCGTGCGGCCGCCGCCGCCGATCAGGCTGCGCAAGGTGTCAATTGGCAGGGCCGGCCGGCCTGCAAGGTCCAGCGCGTGGTTGATCCCGTGGGCGAGATCCGCGTGGCTATCGAGCAGGGTGCCGTCCACGTCAAAACCGACGATATCGAAGGGAAAATTAGTCATCGGTGCGCCCTGTGGCGCGGACTTGTGGAAACGGCAACAATTTGCTGGCAGGAGTGCGTTTATGGCTACTGAAAACTCCCCACTCGCAATCGTCGTTCTTGCTGCTGGCAAGGGCACGCGGATGAAAAGCGACAAGCACAAAGTGCTCCATCCCATCGCCGGGCGGGCGATGATCGATCATCTGCTGGCCTCGGTAGCGGAACTTGCGCCTGCGCGGCAGGTGGTCGTCGCCGGGCATGGCCGAGATCAGCTGGAATCCGCATTGGCGGGCCGCGCCGAGATTGCGGTGCAGGACCCGCAGGAGGGCACGGCCCATGCGGTGCTGCAGGCGCGGGGCGCGCTTTCTGATTTTACGGGCAACGTTCTGGTGCTCTACGCCGATGTGCCATTCGTCAGCGCAGACACCATGCGCGCGATGATCGCACGGCTGCACGGAGATGACGCGCCTGCCGCGGTCGTGCTGGGCTTCGAGCCTGACGATACGCTGCAATATGGCCGGGTGATCGCTGAGAATGGCCGAATTGCCAGAATGGTCGAGCACAAGGATGCAAGTGAGGCAGAGCGCGCGACGCGATTGTGCAATTCGGGGCTGATGGCGGCGCGCGCGGGCGATCTGTTCGCGCTGCTGGCTCGCGTCGGCAACGACAACGCCCAGAGCGAATACTACCTGCCGGACGTGGTCAACATCGCGCTCGGCGACGGGCGGTCTTGCGCGGTGGTGACGACTGCCGATCCCGATGAAGTCGCCGGGATCAACAGCCGTGCCGAACTGGCCGAAGCAGAGGGCCGCTGGCAGGCGCGCCGCCGCGTTCGCGCCATGGACGAGGGCGCCAGCCTGATCGCGCCGGAGACAGTGTGGTTTTCGTGGGATACCCGGCTGGGCCGCGATGTAACCGTCGAGCCCAACGTCTTTTTCGGCCCCGGGGTCAGCGTGGCGGACGGTGCAACCATCCGCGCTTTTTGCCACCTTGAAGGCGCAAGCCTTGGCCCGAACACCGAAGTCGGCCCTTACGCCCGCCTGCGCCCCGGTGCGGTGCTCGAGGAGAAAGCCAAAGTCGGCAACTTCGTCGAGATCAAGAAGTCGGTGCTCGGCAAGGGCGCCAAGGCCAATCACTTAAGCTACATCGGCGATGCCGACGTCGGCGCAGGGGCCAATATCGGCGCGGGCACGATCACCTGCAACTATGACGGCTATTTCAAGTACAAGACCGTGATTGGCGAGCGCGCCTTCATCGGCAGCAACTCGTCGCTGATTGCTCCGGTGCGGATCGGCGCGGATGCGATCGTCGGCGCAGGCAGCGCGGTTTCGCGCGATGTTGCCGCGGGCGAGTTGCGGCTGGTTCGCGCTGAACAGCTGGTCAAGCCTGGCTGGGCTGATCGCTTCCACGACGCGATGAAGAAGAAAAAGGCGGAAGCGAAGAAGGGATGAGCCTGAGCGATGAGCAACTGCTCCGGCACTTCAGGGATAAAACCAGGATCGCCGTGCCATTTTTCGGGAATGCGCAAGCCGAGCTGTTTTTTACGGACGAAGCTGAATTGCTGGAATTTGCCGATGCCATTCGAAGCTTCCTGAATCTCACGCAAAACGATCGTGATGCGGCAGCGCCTCACGTTTTTGCCTTTTTCCAGGATACCGTGGACGAAACCGGCTTTGAATCGGTTGAAGCAGGTATGCAGGGTCTCGGGGAGAATTCGCCGGAGCTCTGGAGCT
>CAXNKI010000126.1:0-5163 GCA_964202645.1 Alphaproteobacteria bacterium
CAGTGGCACCGCGGAGTCCGGTTGAATTCGGTCAGCCCTGGCAGTGTAGCTACGCCGCTGATTCCCCAGTTCACCGCCTCAATGGGCGAAGAGGCAATGCACTTTTCGCGTGAAACGGTTGGCCGTGATGGCACTGCAGATGAAGTGGCTGAGGTGATTGCTTTCTTGTGTTCGCCGCGCGCAAGCTGGATCAATGGCGCGGATATCAAGGTGGATGGCGGGCTTACCGGTGCATTGGCCGGAAATGCGGCCTGCTTTCCCGGGTGGGATTGACGGCCCTTTGCGCACTTAGACTGGCTCTCATCTGCCTTGCCACGAGCATTAACAGGTAAATCAGGGGTTCGCCGGTCTTGCCCGGAACGATAAGTCGGGGAATAGTCGTTACTGATCTGCCTGAAGAAACCAGAGATTGCGATCCGGCCGCATGGGAAAAGACGAGAAAGTTCTGCGACATCCGTGGCGATCAGGTGGAAACGGCCGTGGCCTTTCTCGCCTGCGCACCGCGGCCCTGCCAATGCTGCTGGCCGCGGCCCAGCCAGCTTTTGCTGAAGCAGGACCGGACGATGGCCTGTCGCTGGAACTGGCCTATACTGGCGAAGTGCTGGCCGGGCAGGGCGCGCGCGGGGCGGCCTATGTCGATAATCTCGATCTGACTGTCTCGGCGCAAGCCGGAAACACGCAGGTCTTTGCCTATGCGCTTGCCAACAACGGCACGGATTTCAGCGGCCCGCGCTACCCGCGCGGCTGGGTGGCTTCGAACATCGAGGCGGGAACGCGCGCGCTGCGGCTTTATGAGGCCTGGGTCGATCATACGATTGCGGACGGCAAGCTGTCACTGCGAGCCGGACTCTATGATCTCAATTCGGAATTCGACGCGCTTGATGCGGCCAGCCTGTTCGTAAACCCGGCGCACGGCATTGGCACAGATTTCAGCCAGTCGGGCACCAATGGCCCTTCGATATTTCCGGTCACCTCGCTGGCGCTGCGCGTGCAATACCGGGCAAGCGAGACAACCACTGTGCGCCTCGCAGTGCTCGACGCAGTGCCTGGCGACCCGGCTCACCCGGGACGCACGGCAATCAAGCTTGGCGGAGGGGACGGGGCGCTGCTGGTTGGCGAGCTGGAGCAGGCGCTCGGCAAGTGGCGGGTGATAGCGGGATACTGGCGCTACACCGCGCCTTTCGAGGACCTGCTGGATAGCGCCGTGGCCGGTACCGGTGTTATGCGGCGCTGAGCGCAGGGTGCCTACCTGCGCGGCGAGGGATTGGTGAGCGGACAAGTGACCGGCAAGGGACTCGATGCCTTCTTCCGTCTTGGCTGGGCCGACGGCCGTTTCCACGAGGTTGAACGCTTCGCTTCGGCAGGGCTGCGCTGGCGCGAACCGATCAAGGGGCGCAGCCGCGACTCTGCCGGAATCGCAATGTTGTGGTCAGGCTCCAGCGGCCGCTCGCGCGAGGCGCTGGCGCTGGGCGGCGAGGATATTGCCCGCAGCGACTGGGGATTCGAGGTGACTTATGCGCTGGCCCTCGCCGACTGGCTGACGGTGCAGCCGAGCGTTCAGTACTTCATCGATCCGGCCTACGAGCGCGGCCGCAATGCGCTGATGGGCGGCTTGCGCTTCACTACCAGTTGGAGCTTCTAATCCACTGCGCCAACGCCTGACCGCAGCCCCTGCCCGATTGCCTCACAAGGCCTGCAGATGCGCCAGAGCCTCCGCTTCGGAAATGACCTCGGCGTATTTTGCCTGCAGATCGAACAAGTTGGCTTCGTGCGGACCCGGATGCCGGTCGCCGCAGGCCTCACGAACCACGAAAGGCAGGAAGCCATGCTGGCAGGCATCGAGCGCGGTCGCGCGCACGCATCCCGAAGTTGAAAGCCCGGTTATCAGCAGAGTGTCGATGCCTTGCGCGGTCAGCGTCGCGGCCAGATGTGTGCCGAAAAAGGAAGAGGCATATTGCTTCGAAATGACCAGCTCGCCCTCGCGTGGCTGGAGGCTCGCGGGAAAGGCACCGAGCGGGGAACCTTTGTCAAACAGGCGGAGTGCTGGAACCTTGCGATAAAACACCCCGCCATCGGCGCCACCAGGTGTATAGACGACATTGGTGAAGAGTACTGGAATCCCGGCCTTGCGCGCTGCTGCCAGCAGGCGTTCATTGCTCGCCAGTGCGTCCTCAACCCCGGCATAGAGCGGCGAGGCGGGATCGAGATAGGCAACAACGAAATCGACGATCAGCAAGGCTGGGCGCTGTCCGAACGGCAAGTTGCCGTCGAAAGCGCCTTTGTAGTTTTCGGCAAGGTCGTCGCTCATTTGTCTTTCCCCAACGGAGACCGGCAAGGGGAATCAGCGGCCCTTGCTTCCTGGAATCCGGATAACATCCCGATGGCCTGTTTGCACTTGGCGCGCGGCGCTTTTTCGCTGCAATAACCGCCTAACGGATGCTTTCGCCTTGACTTTGAAGTTGTCCGGACAAATTATGCACAGCGACAGCGAATGACCCGTTCGCCTGGAGTAGTTTCCGCACATGTTTGCTGCCAACAGCTTCATTTTCGTGCCCGGCTCGCGCCCTGAACGCTTTGCCAAGGCGCAGGCCAGCGGCGCAGGGCTGACGGTTATCGACCTGGAGGACGCAGTTGCAGCGGCAGACAAGGACGCTGCCCGAAGCGCCGCGCTGGCTCAGGTGGCGAGCGGTGGGCCAGGCTGGGCGATCCGCTGCAATGGCATCGCGACTGCGGCTGGAATCGCCGATCTTGCGGCGTTTGTTTCAGCTGAAGCCCTGCCGTCCTTGTTGCTGGTGCCGATGGTCGAAAGCGCAGTGGAGCTGGAGATCATTTCCCGGGTTCTAGGGGATCGTTGCCCCGAATTGATCCCGTTGATCGAAACCCCCAAGGGGCTGCGCCGGGCGCTTGAAATTGCCAGCGCGCCCAAAGTCTCGGCAGTGATGTTCGGCGGCGCTGATTTCTCCGGCGAGATGGGCGTGGCCTTGTCATGGGAGCCGCTGCTTGCCGCGCGTTCGGCGCTGCTGCTGGCTTGCGCAGAGGCGCGTGTGCCGGCGATCGACGTGCCCTATATCGACCTCGATAACCTTGCCGGTCTGGCAGAGGAGTGCGCACGTGCGCGGGAACTCGGGTTCGCCGCCAAGGCTGCGATCCACCCTGCGCAAGTGGCCGCTATTGAGGCCGCTTTCACCCCAACTGCCGCTGAAGTGGCCGAGGCGGAGGAGGCAATTGCAGCCTATCTCGCGGCAGGCGAGCGGGCGATCCGTTTCAAGGGCAAGATGCTCGAAGCTCCCGTGGTCAAGCGTTACCGCGCGGTGATCAGTCGGAAAGGACTAACCAGCAATGCGTGAAGGCGTTATCGAAGTTGCCCCAGGCCGCTACCGCGAGACCTACGGCCGTTATTTCGAGGATTTCAAGGTCGGCGATGTCTATGAGCACCGCCCCGGCCGGACAATCAGCGAGACGGACAACACCTGGTTCAGCCTGCTGACGATGAACCAGCACCCCTCGCACTGCGATGCCGAATTCGCTCGCAAGACCGAGTTCGGCAAATGCCTGGTTGCTTCGCCGCTGACTGTGGCGATCATGACCGGGCAGAGCGTTTCCGACGTCAGCCAGAAAGCTGTCGCCAATCTCGGCTGGAAGGAAATCCGCCTGCTGAAGCCCGTGTTCGCCGGCGATACGCTCTATTCGGAAACTGAAGTGCTGACCAAGCGCGAGTCCGAAAAGCGCCCGGAGCAGGGCATCGTCACGATCAAGACGATCGGCAAGAACCAGCATGGCGAAGTGGTCTGTGATTTCGAGCGCACCATGCTGATCTGGAAGCGCGGCTTCGGTCCCGGAGACGAATGACGATGGCAAGCGCTGCTGACATGATGAGCGATCAGGGCCGGACCATCGATCCGGATGATGAGGCCGCCTTTCTCGACACGATCGATCGCTGGATCGAACGTTCGGTGAAGCCCATCGTGCTGCATCACGATCACAACGACATCTGGCCCGAACAACTGGTTGCCGAAATGACCGAGATGGGCTTGTTCGGCGCCACCATCGGCCAGGAATACGGCGGGCTGGGTCTGCCGGCGAGCACTTACGCCAAGATCGTCATGCGGATATCATCCTACTGGATGGCGCCGACCGGCATCTTCAATTCGCACCTGATCATGGCCGCTGCGGTCGAGCGTTTCGGCACGGCGGAGCAGAAGGCCAAATGGCTGCCGAAGTTCGCCAGCGGCGAAATTCGCGGCGGCCTCGCGCTGACCGAGCCCAATGCAGGGACCGACCTTCAGGCGATCCGTACCGTGGCGAAGCGGGACGGCGATGGCTATGTCATCAACGGCACCAAGACCTGGATATCGAACGCGCTCAACGGCAGCTGCTTTGCCTTGCTGGTCAAGACCGACCCGGATGCCAATCCGCGCTACAAGGGCATGAGCCTGTTCATTGCCGACAAACATGAGGGTTTCACCACCGGCAAGAAGTTCGACAAGCTGGGCTACAAGTCAATCGATTCCGCCGAACTGATTTTCGACAATTACCGTGTGCCAGCCGACCAGCTGATCGGCGGCGTCGAAGGGCAGGGCTTCTTCCAGGCCACCGGCGGTCTGGAGCTTGGCCGGATCAATGTTGCGGCGCGCGGGGTGGGGCTGGCCGAAGGCTCATTGCGGCTGGCTACCGAATATGCCCAGCAGCGCCAGACCATGGGCAAGCCGATATCGGAGCATCAGGCGATCCAGCTCAAGATTGGCGAAATGGTCACCCGCGCACGCGCTGCGCGACTCCTCACGCTTGATGCCGCAGCCGCCTATGACAAAGGTGAGCGGTGCGATCTTGAAGCGGGAATGGCAAAGTATTTCGCCAGCGAGGCAGCCGTTGCCAACAGCCAGGAAGCGATGCGCATCTACGGCGGCTATTCCTATTCCAAGGAATACGACATCGAGCGCTTCTACCGCGATTCCATGCTGATGTGCATCGGCGAAGGCACCAATGAAATGCAGCGGATGATCATCTCCAAACAATGGGTGAAGCGGAACCCGGCATGAGCGCCCTGCACCTCCCGCTCTCCGGCTTCCGGATCATCAGTGCCGAGCAATATGGCGCTGGGCCATATGGCACGATGCACCTGGCGCAGCTGGGCGCCGAAGTGATCAAGATCGAGCCGCCGCA
>CAXNKI010000127.1:0-5158 GCA_964202645.1 Alphaproteobacteria bacterium
CTTGTGCTGAAGCGCTTTTTCTCGATGGATCTCGAACAGGCGACTCGGGTGATGCTGCATGTTCACCAGAAAGGTGTCGGCATCTGCGGCGTTTTTCCTTACGAAATCGCCGAGACCAAAGTGAACCAGGTGATGGATTTTGCCCTCAAGAACCAGCATCCGCTGCAATGCACGCTTGAAAAGGCCTGAAACTATTTGAAGGGGATGCTCCGATTCAGGAAACGGAAGTCCCGAACAAGCTGCCTATCAGATAGGTCGCCAGCATCGCCACTGCGCCCCAGAATGCAACCCTGAAAACTCCCTTCAAGACCGGTGCGCCGCCAGCTTTCGCGCCCACACCTCCCAGCAATATCAGGAACAGCATGGCGGCAATTGAAACGCCCTGCATAAGGCTTGATAGAGGCAGCAGGAATGCGGCAATCAGTGGCAGTCCCGCGCCGACCGCAAAAGTCGCTGCAGAGGTCAGCGCCGCCTGCATCGGCCGTGCCCGGTGCATATCCGCCAGCCCCAATTCATCCCTCGCATGTGTACCGATGGCATCGGCCTTGGTGAAGGCGACGGCGACTTGCCGGGAAAGCTCCTCTGACAGGCCACGTTCCCGATAGATCGCCATCAACTCGTTCATTTCCGCCTCGGGATTTGCCGCCAGTTCTGCGCGTTCGCGCTCCAGGTCGGCGCTTTCGGTATCGGCCTGACTCGAAACCGAGACATATTCTCCTGCCGCCATCGACATGGCGCCGGCAACAAGCCCGGCGACGCCAGCGATCAGGATCGGTCCCTTTTCGCTCGCTGCCGCAGCCACACCGATGATCAGACTGGCGGTTGAGACTATTCCATCATTCGCGCCCAATACGGCTGCGCGGAGCCAGCCAATACGGCCGACTGTATGGCGCTCGGGCGAGGTTATAGTTCCATCGATCATATGTTGCCCGATCCTGTCGGTTGCCGAAAGCAGCAATCGTGCTCCTGCATAGGGCCGCTGGACTTGCGGGGCCAGCCTTCGTGTCATTTGGATTTCGCGCTTTGACGGCGAAGCTTGGCCAGTTATGGGAGTTGCGCCATGGCGTGCCGTATTGGCCGCCGGATCCTGCCGCTTGGAAGCCTGAACAGAAATCGTGAAATTCATCACCGCCACTGACCGCTATATTTTCCGGCTGACGGTAATGCCCATGCTGGCGGTCTTCGTCATCGCCGCCTCGCTGCTGGTGCTCGACAAGATGCTCAAGCTGTTCGATTTCGTCGCCAGCGAGGGCGGACCGATCAGCGTGGTGTTCCAGATGCTGGCCGGAATGCTGCCCGAATATGCCAGTGTCGCCATCCCGCTTGGGCTGATGCTGGGCATCCTGCTGGCGTTCAGCAAGCTGGCGACATCAAGCGAGCTTGACGTGATGCGAGCGGTGGGGCTCGGTTATAACCGGCTGCTGCGGGTGCCCTATCTGCTCACCGCCTTCCTGATGGTGGTGAACCTGCTGGTGGTCGGCTATCTCCAGCCGCTCTCGCGCTATTACTACGAACAGCTTCAGTTCGAGCTGCGCTCCGGCGCGCTCGGCGCTTCGATCAAGGTCGGCGAGTTCACCACGCTGAAGGACCGCATGGCGCTGCGCATCGAGAGCAGCCAGGACGAGGGCAGCCGACTGATCGGCATTTTCGCGCGGATCGCCAACTCCAAGGGCCAGGTGCTGTCGATCTCGGCGCGTGAGGGCCAGTTCATGGCGCTGAAGGACAATCCCGACACGATCATCCTGCGGCTGGTCGATGGCCAGATCCTGCAAAGCTCGGCCGACCAGACCACGCGGGTGCTCAGCTTTTCGCGCCACGATGTGCCTATCGACCTGCCAGCGATCGAGAAATTCCGCGATCGCGGCAAGGACCGCGAATACGTGCTCCCCGAATTGCTGCGGATCGGCTGGGGCGGCGACGCGCCCGAAAGCCTGCGTCTCGCCAGCCAGGCCAACCTTAACTACCGCCTCGTCGAAGTGGCGATGATGATCTTCCTGCCCCTGCTGGCGGTTGCGCTCGCAGTGCCGCCCAAACGCTCGACCTCTTCACTCGGGGTCTTCGTTTCAATCGTCATGGTCACGGTCTATCATAAAATCTGCGAATACGGTCAGGGCGTTGCCGCCGCCGGGCGCGCCGATCCGTTCCTTGTGCAATGGGGGCCGTTCGCAGTCTTCGCGGTGATCATCGCCTGGATGTATTGGCGCATCGCTTATGTGCCAGGCGGTCAACCGATCGGCGCGCTGGAGCGCTTTGCCGAAAACATCGGCAAGCGGCTGCGTGCTCTCTTCGGCCGCCGCAAGGCAGCGGCATAGGGGGCGAGCCATGCAGGTCGAATTCTTCCCCTCGCGCACGTTGACGCTCTATCTCGTCCGCCTGTTCGCCACCCGCATCGTCGCCGTGCTGCTGATGCTGGTGCTTATCCTCCAGATGCTCGACCTGCTGGGCGAAAGCGGCAAAATCCTTGCCTATCCGGGCAATGACGAGGGGCATGTATGGAACTATGTCTCGCTGCGGGTGCCTCAGCTGATCGCACGGTTCCTGCCCTATTCGGCGCTACTGGCAACGATCCTGACCCTGGCGACGCTCAACCAGAACAGCGAGGTCATCGCGATGAAGGCGGGCGGGCTCTCGGCGCACCAGGTGCTGGCGCCGCTGTTCCTCACCGCTGCTGTCGCCTCGGTGTTCAGCTTTGCCTTCAACGAACGGGTGGTGACGCGGAGCAATGCCACGCTGAAGGCCTGGCAAGCGGAAGAATACGGGCCCATCCCCAAGGATTCGGCGGTGCGCAGCAATGTCTATCTGCGAGACGGAGCGAATATCCTGTCTGCGGCAACGATCCGTGGCGAAGGCGCGGCGACAGTGATGGAGCGCGTCACCTGGTATCGCCGCGACGCCGCCGGCATGATCGTCGAGCAAATCCGCAGCCCCCGCGCCACATTCGCTTCGCCCGGCTGGCGGCTTGACGCGCCTGTCTCGTTCGACGTTGCCACCACCGAGACGCGCAACCTTGGCCCCATTGTGCTGGCAAAGGAAATCGAGCCGGAACAAGTCGCGATCAGCACAGTTGATGCCGACGCTGAGGACATCTTCCACCTCACCGGCACTATCCGGGAAATGAAGGCCGCCGGAAGGCGCACCAGCGAGATCGAGGGCAAGTGGTGGCACAAGCTCTCTGGCCCGCTGTCGGCGATGCTGATGCCCTTGCTGGGCGCGATCGCCGCTTTCGGTCTTGCCCGCTCGGGCCAGCTGCTGATCCGCGCGGTGATCGGCATGGCGCTGGGCTTTGCCTATTTCGTCATCGACAACGCCGCGCTCGCGATGGGCAACTTCGGCGGCTATCCGCCGCTGGTGGCCGCATGGGCGCCGTTCCTGCTGTTTGCCCTGCTCGGCGAGACGGTGCTGGTCCGGACAGAGGAGTAGAGCGAATGGCCCGCATGACCCGCCGGACATTCCAGCAGGGCGCACTGGGCACGCTCGCTGCCGGAGCGGCAGCGCCGGCCAGTCTCGCACAGACAGGAGCCAAGGCGATGAGTGATACCAGCGGCGCGCTAGTCGTACCGGCCCACACCATTCCGGTGCCAGCATCGCTCAGCCCCGAAGCGCAGGCGTTCCTCGCGAATGCCGGGCAGCGCATCGCCGCGATGGGGGCGAATGCCCATGCCGCCGATCAGGGTCCGGCGGCCGAGGCCGCGCTGCAGTTTCTGCGCCCGCGCGCTGCCGGCTTCAAGGGCCGCTTCACCGAGATCGAACTGGCGTTTGGCGCCAAGGTCTATCGCGCGATTCCCGACAGCCGCTCCACCGGACTTGGCAATTCGGCCTATTTCGACATCCACGGCGGCGGCTTCACTGCCGGCGGGGGCGAGATGTGCCAGGTGCTTACCCGGCTGCGCGCGATGGAGCATGGCGTCGAGGTCTGGTCAGTCGACTACCGGCTCGCCCCGCAGCACCAGTATCCCGCCGCGCTCGACGATTGCATGGCTGCCTGGCGTGAGGTGCTGAAACATGTGCCTGCGCGGCATGTCGTCCTCGCCGGCTCGTCGGCGGGTGGCAACCTTGCCGCTGCGCTGCTGCTGCGCGCGCGCGCCGAAGGCCTTGCGATTCCTGCGGCGCTGCTGCTGCTCACCCCGGGGCTCGACATGACCGGCGCGGGCGATACGCGTCAGACCAACAAGTATCACGACGTCAATCTCTGGGGCGGCGGCGGCGGCGGGCCATCGGCTTATGTCGGCACCGCCGATCCGAAGCATCCATTCGTCTCGCCGCTGTTCGGCGATTTCACCGGCGGCTGGTGGCCGCCCACATTGCTCTCATCGGGCACCCGCGACCTGCTGCTTTCCGACACCGTGCGCATGCACCGCGCGCTGCGCCGCGCTGGGGTTGCGGCCGAGCTGCATGTCACCGAGGCCGGTCCGCACGGCGGCTTCATGGGCACTGCGCCCGAAGACCGCGAACTGATGGGCGAAGTGCGCCGCTTCTGCCGCGAGGCCTGGGCCTAGCCTGCGAGCCGCAAACCCGGTTCATCGCGATCGGCAATGAGCGGCTGATCCGGCCAGATGCCACGCGTGTCATAGACCAGCTTCTGCGCGCGTTCGGCGAGCGGCACGACGCGGAAGACGTCGTGATCGACCAGCACGATCAGGATGTCGCACTCCTCCAGCGCGGTATCGACATCAATCAGAGCCGCGCCGGTTCCTTCGAATTCGCGCGGCAGCTCGGCGGCATATGGCTCGACCACTTCGATGCGGCTGCCGTATTTGCGCGCCAGCGTCGCTGCGACCAGCCGCGCCGGGCTCTCGCGGAAATCGTCGATATTGGCCTTGAAGGCGAGACCCAGGCAGGCAACCCGCGCTTGCGGATTGGCCTCGATCAGCGCGGTGGCCTTTGCGATGACATGGTGGATCTTGCCATCGTTCACGCCCCTTGCCGTGCGGATCAACGGAGTGTCGTCCGGCGCGCCATGGACAATGAACCAGGGATCGACCGCGATGCAATGGCCCCCGACGCCCGGGCCGGGAGAGAGAATATTGACGCGCGGGTGGCGGTTGGCGAGGCGGATCACTTCCCAGACATCAAGCCCCATCGTGTCAGCCACCATCGACAGCTCATTGGCGAAGGCGATGTTGACGTCGCGGTAGGCGTTTTCGACCAGCTTGGTCAT
>CAXNKI010000128.1:0-5148 GCA_964202645.1 Alphaproteobacteria bacterium
CTGGCTGTTGAAAGATAGCCGCTGAGCTCATCGTCGTATGGCTCGCGGTACCAGCTTGCGGCATACATCGGCTCGCCATTGGGAGCCGAGCCGACGCGTTTGCTGTCCCCGGGAACGCCCATGTCGGGCGGCCCCATCATGGCCTTGCCGGGCACGGGAGCGGCTTGTGGCGGCGCGGGCAGGCGGCGGATATCCATCGCGGCCATCTCGCTTCTCGACAGTGTAATGATCGGCGGGCTTGGGATTTGCGGAGATGGCGGCGCGGGTACTGGCGGGCTTTGCTGGGGGGTCTGCAAAGACTTGGCCGTGCGGGCTGGCTCAGGTTCAGGTTGCGCCTTTGGCTTGTCGGCTTCCCTTTGGGTGGTGACGCTGACGAGAGCAGCTGCTGGCTTGTCCGGCTTATAGTCGACAATGGCCATCGATATCACGACCAGCACAAGCAGGGCCTCGGCCAGCAGCGCAAGGGCCACGCCGACCAGGCGGCGGTCGCGGAGGCGCTCTCCCTGGCGGCTGGCGAATTCGCGGAAAAACTGGAGCAAGCGGCCTCGGCGAAGACGGGCAGTGCAGAGGTGCAGCTTCCCGGTTGGTGCCCGGTGGCTTCTTGGCGGCATAGCCGCGCCAAGACAAGTAAAACTAAAACGACTGTCAGGATGAGGGATCCTGTCCCAGGGCGACGTGCCAGCAAACGCTGCCCCGCCCGCAGCGGCCGCTACGGACGGGTCAGCATTATTCAGCCCCGGCCAATGTCGAACCGATCAGCATTCATCACTTTGGTCCAGACCCTGACGAAGTCGCGCACGAACTTTTCTTCATTGCCATGTTCGGCATAGACCTCGGCAGTCGCACGCAACTGGCTGTTCGAGCCGAAAATCAGGTCGATGCGCGTCGCGCGCCACTTTTCGGTTTTGCTGGCGCGATCATAGCCGATGAACTCCTGATCGCCGCTGGCTTCGACCGCTTTCCAGTGCACGTCCATGTCCAGCAGGTTGACGAAGTAGTCGTTGGTCAACTGGCCGACCCGATTTGTGAACACTCCGTGCGTGGCTCCGCCATGGTTGGCCCCCAACACGCGCATTCCGCCGAGCAGAACCGTCATCTCCGGCACGGACAGATCAAGCAAAGCCGCCCGATCAAGCAGGAGTTCCTCGGCCTTGATGCGATGATTGGCCGCCAGATAGTTGCGGAAACCATCTGCCTTGGGCTCAAGCGGTTCGAAGCTATGGGCATCGGTCCATTCCTGCGAAGCGTCGCCGCGACCACCAGTGAAGGGCACGGCAACGCTATGGCCTGCGTCCTTGATTGCCTTTTCGACTGCCGCATTGCCCGCCAGCACAATGGCATCGGCCATCGACAGGCTGCCTCGCAAGTCATCGATCTTGCGAAGGATGCTCGCCAGTTCAGCCGGCTCGTTGACGGCCCACTCCTTTTGCGGCTCCAGCCGCAGCCGCGCACCGTTGGCACCGCCCCGGTGGTCAGACCGGCGGTATGTCGAGGCGGATGACCAAGCCGTTTTGACCAGTTGGCCGATCGAGCAGCCGGAGTTCAAGATCGCGGTCTTGAATGCGGCAACAGCTTCGTCCGAGGGCATCGTGCCAGCGGGGACCGGATCCTGCCAGATGAGATCTTCGGCCGGAACTTCGGGCCCGAGGTAGCGCACTTTCGGTCCCATGTCGCGGTGGGTAAGCTTGAACCAGGCGCGCGCGAAGGCATCTTCCAGAGCTGCGTGATCGGCGCGGAAGCGCTCCGAAATCTTGCGGTACTCAGGATCCATCTTGAGCGCCATATCTGCGGTGGACATCATCGTTGGCACCTTCTTGGCCGGATCGTGAGCCGCTGGGGCCATGTCTTCGGGTTTCTGGTTCACCGGCTGCCACTGCTTCGCGCCGGCTGGCGAAGTGACCAGTTCGTAATCGTAGTCGAGCAGCAGGCGGAAGTAATTTGCCGACCAGACCGTTGGCGTGTTGACCCACGAGCCTTCAAGGCCGCTGGTGATGGCGTGCTCGCCAATGCCGCTTTCGAAGGAGTTGGCCCAGCCGAGCCCTTGCAGTGCGATGTCCGCGCCTTCGGGCGAAGCACCGACGTTGGTAGCATCACCGGCCCCGTGAGCCTTGCCGAAGGTATGCCCGCCTGCGACAAGCGCGACGGTTTCTTCGTCGTTCATCGCCATCCGCTCGAACGTGATGCGGATGTCTCGCGCGGAAAGCAGCGGATCGGGATTGCCGCCCGGTCCCTCGGGATTGACGTAGATCAGCCCCATCTGAATCGCGGCTAGCGGGCTTTCAAGGTCAATCTGCTTGTCTGGCTGGATGCGTGTCTCGGCGCCTTCTCCGACCCAGAGGTTTTCGGACCCCCAATAGATATCGCGCTCCGGTTCGAACACGTCAGCGCGGCCGCCGCCGAAGCCGAATACTGGGCCGCCCATCGATTCGATCGCAACATTGCCGGTCAGGACGAAGAGGTCCGCCCAGGAAATGTTTTTGCCATATTTTTGCTTGATTGGCCAAAGCAGGCGCCGAGCCTTGTCAAGATTACCATTGTCGGGCCACGAGTTGAGCGGGGCGAAGCGCTGTTGTCCGCTGTTCGCGCCGCCGCGACCATCTGCAGTGCGATAGGTTCCCGCAGCGTGCCACGCCATCCGGATGAAAAACGGACCATAGTGTCCATAATCAGCTGGCCACCAGGGCTTGCTGGCGGTCATCAATGCGGTCAGATCCGCTTTCAGCGCCGTGTAATCGAGCGTGTTGAAGGCTTCGGCATAATCGAAGTCATCGCCCATCGGATCCGGGGTTTTTCCGCCCTGTTGCAGGATTTCAAGTGGCAACGCATCAGTCCACCAGTCCTTGTTTTGCTGTCCCAGCAGCGCCCTTACGCTGCCATCATGCCCCATGGGGCAACCTCCGCTCGACATCGTGCCGTTTGGTGCGTTCATTTCGATTCTCCTCTGGACAATGGCTTTGGGATATCTGGTTGAATGCCAAGCCTGGTGGCGCAGTTCTACACCCGCGTGGACATTCGGAAAAACCAATAAGAGTGGTCATATTAAGTGGATATTGCGATTTAATATAGCGTCAGGCCGATACGGCTGCCGCTGGGCGGCGATAAGTTATCCTAACAGCCACACCCACATCAGGCGACCTGGAGAGAACGCAAACAGACCGGGGATAGTCAAAGCGAGCAGATAGAAGCGGATCAGGCCCTTGCGGTGCGCAACCAGGTTGCCCGCCCTGGCAGTCGCATAGGCCTGCCAGGCGCTGAAAAGGGTGATCGGCACGAACAGGTGGATCAGGCTGAACTGGCCGCCGCCCAACTGGCGAATGAAGACGGCAGACAGCGCGGTTGCCACCATCAGTACCAGCCAGACCTTGCCCAGCGCCTTGTGCTGCGCCGTGCCTTTGGCTGACAGCAGCAGCCAGGCGCCGAGTGGTATGGCCGGCATGACGCTTACGACATGCACAATCACCGCAAGGTCGATCGCGCCGCGATAGGGAGCGGCATAACCCGCCGCGGCGCGGATCAGGGCAAATATCACCAGAGAGGTGAGGCCCACACCGACCAGCGTGACCAGCGCGCGCTGCACCCGCCCAATTTCGAAGGTCGAGGCCGACGCCGCCGGGTGTGCGGAAATCTGGCTGGTCATGTTTTCTGGGTCCCGCTTGGATTTGGTGCTGATCCTGCCACGGTGCGGCGGGCTGGCAAGCGGAATTGTGCGGCGGATTGGCTTGGTTAGCGACTGGCGCTTGCCGGATCGGCTGACTATAGGCGTCGCGACCGATTGCCGATGAGGGGGCCTGCGCGTGCACGACAAGACCAGAACGTTGATGGCGCGCGGAGCTGCCTTCCTCGGCAGTGAGTATGCCATCCTGTGCGGCGCGATGTCGTGGGTTTCCGAGCGCGGACTTGTCTCGGCGATCAGCAACGCTGGCGGCTTCGGGGTGATTGCCTGTGGTGCAATGACCCCCGAATTGCTCGACGCCGAGATTGCCGCAACCAAAGCGCTGGCAAAGAAGCCTTTCGGGGTCAATCTGATCACCATGCATCCGCAGCTGTTCGATCTGATCGAAGTCTGCGCCAAGCATCAGGTCAGCCACGTTGTGCTGGCTGGCGGCATTCCGCCCAAGGGCAGCGTCGAGGCGATCAAGCAACTGGGCGCCAAAGTGATCTGTTTCGCACCCACGGTGGCGCTGGGCAAGAAGCTGCTGCGCTCGGGCGCCGATGCGCTGGTGATTGAAGGCAATGAGGCGGGCGGCCACATCGGTCCAGTGTCGACGAGCGTCCTGGCGCAGGAAATCCTGCCGGAGCTTGCCGCTGACAATCTGGTCTTTGTGGCAGGCGGCATCGGCAATGGCGCGATGATCGCGGCCTATCTCGAAATGGGCGCTTGCGGCGTGCAGCTGGGCACGCGCTTCGCCTGCGCAACCGAATCCATAGCTCATCCGGACTTCAAGAAAGCCTTCTTCCGCGCCAATGCCCGCGACGCAGTCGCCTCAGTGCAAGTCGATCCGCGCCTGCCGGTGATCCCGGTGCGCGCGCTCAAGAACAAAGGCACCGAGGAATTTACCGCGAAGCAGGTCGAGGTCGGCCAGTTGCTCGATCAGGGCTCCATTGAAATGGGCGAGGCGCAGCTGCGTATCGAGCATTTCTGGGCCGGCGCGCTGCGCCGTGCGGTGATCGATGGTGATGTCGAAAACGGCTCGTTGATGGCCGGGCAATCGGTGGGCATGGTCTCGCGGGAAGAGCCGGTTGCAGAAATCATTGCGAGCCTGATGGAAGAGTGCGAGGCTGCGCTGACAAGGCGTTAGGGCTACCGGGAGAATGCAGATGCAGGTCCAAGGCTTGAACCATATCAACATTGTAACCGGTGATCTTGAGGCAACGGTGCGCTTTTACGATGATCTGCTCGGCATGAAGGCGCAGGTAAATCCCTTCGCCATGGCAGGCTTTGATGGGCGCTGGATTTGCGACGCGGGAGGCATGCCCATTGTCCATGTCCAGGCCTTCAATCCCGAACGCCATGGCGAGCTGAAGTCGGGTATGGGCGGCGCGCTCGATCACGTCTCGTTCACTTGCGCGGGATTTGCCGCGACCAAGGCTCGCTGCGATGAGCTTGGCGTCGAATACCGAGTGAATGACCGCCAGTTTGGCGATCTG
>CAXNKI010000129.1:0-5147 GCA_964202645.1 Alphaproteobacteria bacterium
AACTGGGTGACATTTCGCGCCTGCCATTCTCGATGAAGGTCCTGCTGGAAAACCTGCTCCGGTTTGAAGATGGCGGCTTCACGGTTTCCACCGCCGACATCCAGGCACTGGTCGACTGGCAGAAGAGTCCGAGCGAATCGGGCATTGAAATCCAGTATCGCCCGGCGCGGGTGTTGCTGCAGGATTTCACCGGGGTGCCTTGCGTGGTCGATCTGGCGGCAATGCGCGATGCCATTGCCACTTTGGGCGGCGATACTTCGCGGATCAATCCGCTGGTGCCAGTCAATCTGGTGATCGATCACTCGGTGATGGTCGATGAATTCGGCCACCCCAAGGCTTTCGAACAGAACGTCGAGATCGAATACCAGCGCAACATGGAGCGCTATGATTTTCTGAAATGGGGCTCCAAGTCGCTTAACAACTTCTACGCCGTGCCGCCGGGCACTGGCATCTGCCATCAGGTCAATCTCGAGAATATCGCCCAGGCCGTCTGGTCCAGCCAGGACCAGAACGGCGTGACCGTGGCCTATCCCGATACCTGCGTCGGCACTGACAGCCACACTACCATGGTCAACGGCCTTGGCGTGCTGGGCTGGGGCGTCGGCGGGATCGAGGCGGAAGCGGCCATGCTCGGCCAGCCGGTCTCGATGCTGATCCCCGAAGTGGTCGGCTTCAAGCTGACCGGCGCTCTGAGCGAAGGCGTTACCGCCACCGATCTCGTGCTGACCGCGACCAACATGCTGCGGGCGCACGGCGTGGTCGGGCGGTTTGTGGAATATTACGGCCCGGGCCTTGCCTCGCTGAGCCTGGCTGACCGTGCGACCCTGGCCAACATGGCGCCTGAATACGGCGCGACGTGCGGCTTCTTCGGCATTGATGAGCAGACGCTCGATTATCTGCGCCTCACCGGCCGCGAGGAGAGCCAGATCGCGCTGGTCGAAGCCTATGCGAAAGAACAGGGCTTCTGGATCGATCCAGCAGTCGAGCCGATCTTTACCAGCACGTTGTCCCTCGACATGGGCAGTGTGGTCCCAAGCCTCGCTGGCCCCAAGCGCCCGCAGGACCGGGTCGACCTGACGGCGGTGGACGATGTGTTCAACAAGGACATGGCCGAGACCTACAAGAAGGCCAATGCGCGCGTGTCCGTCGAAGGCAAGGCGCACGACATCGGCGACGGCGACGTGGTCATCGCCGCGATCACCAGCTGCACCAACACCTCGAACCCCGGCGTGATGGTTGCGGCAGGTCTGGTTGCGAAGAAGGCGAATGAGCTAGGCTTGCGCCCCAAGCCCTGGGTCAAGACCAGCCTTGCACCCGGCAGCCAGGTGGTCACTGACTACTTAGCCAAGGCAGGGCTCACTGCTCACCTCGACGCCATCGGCTTCAACCTTGTCGGCTATGGCTGCACGACTTGCATCGGCAATTCCGGGCCACTCGCCGAGCCGATCAGCAAGGCGATCAACGAGAACAACCTGGTTGCCGCCTCGGTGATCTCGGGCAACCGCAATTTCGAGGGCCGCGTCAGCCCCGATGTGCGCGCCAACTTCCTCGCCTCGCCGCCCTTGGTGGTTGCCTATGCGCTCAAGGGCACGGTGATCGAGGATTTCGTCACCACGCCGATCGGCAAGGGCTCGAACGGTCAGGACGTGTTCCTGAAAGACATCTGGCCGACCAATCAGGAAGTCTCCGCGACCATGGCCATGTGCATGGACCGCGCGATGTTCCAGGCACGCTATGCCGATGTCTACAAGGGCGACAAGCACTGGCAGGCGATCAACGTGACGGGCAGCGAAACTTACAAGTGGCGTGCTGGCAGCACCTATGTCGCCAACCCGCCTTATTTCGAGGGCTTGACCATGACCCCGCCCCCGGTGACCGACATCATCGAGGCGAAGCCCCTGGCGATCCTCGGCGATTCGATCACCACCGACCACATCTCGCCCGCCGGCAACATCAAGGCCGACAGCCCGGCCGGCAAGTGGCTGATGGAGCATCAGGTCGCCAAGGCCGATTTCAACTCCTACGGAGCTCGGCGCGGGCACCACGAAGTTATGATGCGCGGCACGTTTGCCAACATCCGCATCAAGAATGAAATGGTCCCCGGCATCGAGGGCGGCATGAGCCGCTTCGGAAGCGGCGATCCCGAGCCGATCTACGACGTGGCGATGAAGCACAAGGCAAACGGCACGCCGATGGTGATCGTGGCTGGCAAGGAATACGGCACCGGCTCCAGCCGTGACTGGGCTGCCAAGGGCACCAACCTGCTTGGCGTGCGCGCGGTGATCGTCGAAAGTTTCGAGCGCATCCATCGTAGCAATCTGGTGGGCATGGGCGTGCTGCCGCTGCAGTTCAAGGAAGGCGACACGCGCGCCAGCCTGGGCCTGACAGGCGACGACACCTTCACCATCGTCGGTGTGGCGGGCCTGACGCCGCGCCAGGATGTGGCCGTGCTGGTGACCCGCGCCGACGGCACCCAGTTCACTTTCACTGCGCTGTGCCGGATCGATACCGCCAATGAGGTCGAATACTTCATGAACGGCGGGATTTTGCACTATGTGCTGAGGAAGCTGGCGGCCTGATTTGGGCGCGCTGGAACCCGCCATTGAAGCCATCGGCTGGGTCAGCGCGCTGCTTATCCTGGGGTCCTACATTCTGGTTTCGAATGGGCGGCTCACCGGGCAGTCGCGTGCCTATCAGTGGATGAACGTGGTCGGCGCGGCGGGCTTTGTGGTCAACACCTGGTGGCATGGAGCGATGCCTTCGGCGGTGCTGAATGTGGTGTGGTGCCTGGTGGGGATCTGGGCGTTGTGGAAGCTCGCGCACGGGCCTGCTTGACCATTCAGGCGCGGTAAAGCCGCCGATTGCGAGTTTCTCTCCCACATCTGGAAGGGGACACCGCCATGACCGCATTTCGCCCGCTCGCCCTTGCGCTTGCCTTTGCCGCCGTTGCTGCGCCTGCCATGGCGCAGGCCGCTAGTCCCCAGCCTGCCGCAGCGCATGCGCCGGTCAATCCGCAAGTCGACTATCCTGCGTTTGCCCAGCTAACTGTCGAGCTTGAATCGCTGCGAAATCAGCGCCGGCTCGCTTGGGCCGATTTCTCTGCCCGCGCGGCTGCCGAGGGCGCATTGTTGCTTGATGCCCGCTCTGCCGATGCCTTTGCCCGTGGCCACCTGAAAGGTGCGGTGAACTTGCCCTTCACCGATTTCACTGACGAGGCGCTCGCTGCAGTTATCGGTGCCAATCCGGACCGGCCAATCTACATCTATTGCAACAACAATTTCCGTGATCATCGCGCGCCGATCGCGCTCAAGCGCGCACCGATGGCGCTCAATATCCCGACCTTCATCAACCTCCACGGTTATGGCTATCGCAACGTCTGGGAGCTGGCCGACGTGATCGGCACCAAGGATGCAGGCGTGGTCTGGGAAGGTACTGAGGTTCAGATCGCGGCAGTCTCGCCGTTATCCAGCCGGTGAGTGCAGCCGAGCGAGCAGGCATCGTCCGCCTCGCTCAAGGCTGCAATGGTGCGCCAGCCAATGGCGCGCAGGCGCTCGGCAGCTTCAGCATCGTGGCCCAGCGGCAGGAACAGCGTGTCGCGTGCCGCCTCGCCTGCGCCCAGCGAGTCAATCAGTTCGTCGGGATAGAGCGAGAAGCCAAAGGCCGGTTCGCCTGCGACGCCGCTAGTGCCTAGGATGTGGTAAGCCCCGCCGCGTCCCAGCGCGCCGCGCAGGCCATCGGCATAGAGCGTGAAGCCCAGCCATGACTGGTATTCGAAGCCGTGACGCTCGCTGGGATCCAGCGTCAGTCGCGCCTTGCCGGCCAAGCGCGCGGCAATTTCGCGCAGCGCGGCGATGCGGGTGGTCAGCGCGCCGCCAGCATCCAGCGCTGCGAGGCGCTCGATCGCAGAATCAAACGGTCCCATCGCGGTGAGCAGAGGCAGGTAGGCCTCGCCGCCTGCTGCCACCAGCCCGCCCGCATCTTTTGCATCAAGCTCGCGGCGCACAGCTTCGATCAGGTCAGCGCCAAGCGGCAAGGCCCTTTCGGCGAGGGTATCGACCAGATCCGGCAAAGTGAAATCAACTGAAATTCCCGTGGCACCAGCCGCGCTTGCGGCTTCCACGGCGAGTGCAACCAACTCGCCTGCCGCCGCAACGCTGTCCGAGCCGATCAGCTCTGCGCCCAATTGCAGCCGCTCGCGCGCCGGGTCGAGCCCGTCGCCCTTGATTGTCACGACTTGCCCCGCATAGCAAAGGCGCAGGGGCCGAGCGGCGCCAGCAAGGCCGGTTGCGGCGATGCGGCCAACTTGCGGCGTGATATCGCTGCGCAGCGCCATCATCCTCAGGCTGGCCGGATCGACAAAGCGGAACATGCGGCGCGGGCTGATCCCGGTCATGCGGCTGGCGAGCGATTTCTCGAATTCGATGCTCGGTGGCTGCACGCGGTCATAGCCATGCGCGTCCATTACATCGAGCACGGCGCGAGTCACGCGCGCGGCTGCGGCTGCGCTTGGCGGCAGGCGGTCTTCAAGCCCTTCGGGCAAAAGGTCGCGGTCGGTGTCAGTCATCTCAGTGGCCTTAGCCTTTCCATTGTCCTGGCGAAAGCCGGGACAGCGGTGCGATCAAAACGCCAGGGCCATCGCGCGTTTGACTCCTGGCAGACTGCGGGCCGTCTCCATCACATCGGAGCCGAGCGCGCTATCGAGCGAGAGCAGCAGCACAGCCTCGCCGCCGGCTGCAATGCGACCCAGGTTGAAGGTGCCGATGTTGATCCCGTTCGCGCCGAGCAGCGTGCCGATGCGGCCGATGAAGCCGGGCGCGTCCTCGTTGACGATATACATCATGTGGCCGGCAAGCTCGGCTTCGACCTTGATTCCGAACAGCTCGACGAGGCGCGGCTCGCGGTTGGAGAACAGGGTTCCGGCGACCGAGCGCTCGCCTGCATCGGTCTTCACTGAGACGCGGATCAGCGTATTGTAGTCGCCTTCTTTCTCGGTGCGCACTTCGCGGACTTCGATGCCGCGTTCCTTGGCGAGGAACGGCGCATTGACCATGTTCACCGTGTCGCTCTGCTGGCGCAGGAAGCCGCAGAGCACAGCGGCCGCGATTGGCTTGATGTTGAGTTCGGAGGCCGCGCCTTCGGCGTGGATC
>CAXNKI010000130.1:0-5126 GCA_964202645.1 Alphaproteobacteria bacterium
GTGGACGATCAGATGGGCGGCGTGGTGTTCGAGCGGGATGCCCTTTTCGGCGGCTTCGCGGGCGCAAGTTGCATGGGCAATCGCGATATCGCCGAGCAGTTCGGGCGGGCCATCGGGGTTCAATGCAGCCAGATCGCCGCGCTCCAGCATGGGAAAGGAGAGCACGTTGGTCGGCTTGTCCTTGCCGCGCCATTCGCGGTTCAGCGCATGAATTTCAGCATCGCCGGTGAACAGCAGACTAGCCGAAAGCCGCGGGTTGGCGAGTTCGGGTGCGACGTGCGCAGCGGCATCGGCCGCGCGCGCAGCGAGACTGTCCCAGGCTTCGCCCGACCAATCTGCTTCAACGTCAATTTCCAGGTCCATGGCGGGGAGACCTAGGCGTCTTTCCCCTCATAGGCTTCAACAATCCGCCCGACGATGGGATGGCGCACGACATCGCTCGATGTGAAGCGCGTCACTGCGATGCCTTCGAGGCCTTCCAGTCGCTCGACTGCGTCTTTCAGGCCGCTCATCGCGTCGCCGCCCGGGATATCGACCTGCCGTGGATCGCCGCAGACCACCATACGGCTGTTCTGGCCAAAGCGGGTGAGGAACATCTTCATCTGTGCCGGCGTGGTGTTCTGCGCCTCGTCGAGGATGATGAAGCTGTCCGCCAGCGTGCGCCCGCGCATGAAGGCGATCGGCGCGATTTCGATCTCGCCGCTGGCGATGCGCCGCTCGACCTGCTCGGGTGGCATGCAATCGTTGAGCGCATCATAAAGCGGGCGCAGATAGGGATCGACTTTTTCCTTCATGTCGCCCGGCAGGAAGCCCAGCCGCTCGCCTGCTTCCACGGCGGGGCGAGAGAGGATCAGACGCTGCACCGAGCCTGCGATCAGCTGGCTGACGGCTTGCGCCACTGCGACGTAAGTCTTTCCGGTGCCTGCCGGGCCGAGCGCGAAAATGATGTCCTCGCGCGCCAGTGCCTGCATATATTCGATTTGTGTCGCAGAGCGCGGTACGATGGTCTTCTTGCGGGTGCGGATCATGACCGGGGGCGCGTCCTGCCCACCGGTGATAATGCCTTCCAGCGTCGGCTCGTTCGACATGGCAATCAGCGAATCGACTGCGCCAGTGTCGATCTCCAGTCCTTGCAACAGCCGCTGGTGCATGCCTTTGAGCACATCGCGCGCCCGCGCCACCGCGTCTTCATCACCTTCGATCTGGATGCGATTACCCCGCGCGCCGATATAAACTCCAAGCCGGCTTTCGATCAGCACCAGGTTGGCATCGAACTGTCCGAACAAGGCACCCAGGATCGTGGGCTCGTCGAATTCCAGCTCGGCGCGGGAACGGCCGCTCGCCGGTTTCTGTCGGGCTTCGGTGCGAAATTGCGCCAGGTTCTGGGCGCGGGCTGGTTTGCGGGACATGCGCTCCTTTCGATTCGGGCCCGGTCATCGGACCACTCAGTGAAGATATGCTGCTGAATGTGACAAGCAAGCGGCAGCGCAACCACCGCTGTGGAATTTGTTGCGGCCGTGGGCTGCCGGCAACAGGTGCGATGAACAAAATGGCCGCTGCTGCGTTTAGCTGTTGGTGGAACCCGATCCGCCGACCGTGCTGCGCAAGACATGCAGCCAAGTTCAGGAGCTCAAAATGCGAAAGTTATTCATTGCAGCACTTGCTGCATCGGTTGCCCTGCCGGGCGTGGCCTCTGCCCAGGGTATGGGCGAGATCAGGCGCGGGCAGGAGGAAGTGCGCGCCGGCGAACGCGAAGTGCAGCGCGATGTGGCGCGTGGCCAGACCCGCGAGGCGCGCGAAGACCGACAGGAGCTGCGCGAGGACAGGCGCGAACTGCGCCAAGACTGGCAGGATTATCGCCAGCGCAATCGCGAAGTGTTTCGCGGAAGCCGCTATAACGCCCCGCGCGGCTATCGCTATCGGCCGGTCTCGGTTGGCTACACCTTCCGTCCAGCTTTCTACACAAGCCGCTACTGGGTCAGCAATCCGGCGCGCTATCGCCTGAACGCACCCGGCCGTTATCAGCGCTGGATCCGCTATGGCAATGACGTGATCCTGATCAACACGCGCAACGGCCGTGTCCTTATCATTCATCGCAACTTCTTCTGGTAAGAAGCTGACGATCAATCATGTTCTTGCGGCGCCAGTCTGGCTGGGCTGGCGTCGCAAGATGTGGACTGCAGGCAGGAATCATTCAGGTGTGGAGATTGAGCGCAGTGCGCTTGTCAAAGGCATGGTCGGCAAACTCGCCGTCCCGCCGGACATAGTGCAGAAACACCTGAAATTGCTTTTCGCCTGAAAACGGCTCGCGCCAGTGCGGGACGCGATGGCCTTGATAGATGATGGCCGATCCCATGCGCAGCGGTACGGCAGTCTTGGTTCCGGCAAGATCCTCGACCCAGATCGGCCATTCTGCCCCGGCCGGCTCGGCATGGATCATCAGTGACGCACTGATTTCGCATGATTTTCGGTCCGAATGCCGCGCAAGGGCCGCGCCCGCTTCGTAGATCCGCCAGAACGAATAAGCCGGAATCAGGGGCTGGGCCACCACAGCCTCGATCTTGGCCTGACAGTTTCTCAGCAGGGCTTCGCTTGCGACTGCGCCATATTCCTGGAGTCCCGGGCCTGTGGCGGCACCTGTGTTCGGCCCCATGCGGCCATGATTGCAGTGGAATTCCATCGCTGCGCGGGCTAAGGCGAGCGCGCGGGCATCGATCAGATCATGGATGACTTCGTAGCCGAGATCCCAGAACCCGCTGAGCATCTCGCCTATCCTGAACGCGTCCGCTGATGGAATTCGGCCCCGCCTCCATCAGTTCCACCTGAACGATATCGCCGATCGCTGCGTCGGCGGTGAAGTGAACTGATTGCAGCCAAGGCGATTTGCCCAGCCATTGCCCCGGTTTGCGGCCGATGCGGTCGACCAGCACCGCGCATGATCGCCCAACGCTTGCCTGGTTGAACGCCAGGCTGCTGCGCTGGAGCGCGGCTTGCAATTCTAGCAGCCGCTCGTCCATCACCTCGCCGGTAATCTGGCCGTCCATCCCGGCGGCAGGCGTGCCGGGGCGCGGGCTGTATTTGAAGCTGAAGGCCTGGGCATAGCCAGCCTCGGCCAACAGGCTCAGGGTTTCGGCGAATTCGCCAGCTGTCTCGCCCGGAAAACCGACGATGAAATCACCCGACAGTGCAATATCGGGGCGCACGCTGCGCACTTGCTCGAGAATCCGCAGATAGCTCTCCACGGTATGGCTGCGGTTCATCGCCGCCAGCACACGGTCGCTGCCCGATTGCACCGGCAGATGCAGGAACGGCATCAGCTTGGCGACTTCGCCATGCGCAGCAATCAGCCCGGGGGTCATATCGGCCGGATGGCTGGTCATGTAGCGGAGGCGGACCAGATCGGGCATATCCGCAAGTGCCCGGATCAGCCCGTCGAGGCCGATGCTGCGGCCCTTGGCATCTTCGCCGCTCCAGGCATTGACGTTCTGGCCAAGCAGCGTGATTTCCTTGGCGCCCGATTCAATCAGATTGTGCGCTTCTTCGATCAGACTGCTGAAGGGCCGAGATATTTCCGCTCCGCGCGTATAGGGCACGACGCAATACGTGCAGAACTTGTCACAGCCTTCCTGGATGGTGAGGAAGGCAGAAGCGCCGGACTTGCGGCGGCGCGGCAGCGACGCAAACTTGGTTGCGGCAGGCATGTCGGTATCGGTGACGCGCTTGCCCTGCACGGCTTCGGCCAGCATCGCAGGCAGGCGATGATAGGCCTGCGGGCCGATCACCATCTGCACTGAGGGCGCGCGCACCATGATTTCCTCGCCCTCGGCCTGGGCAACGCAGCCCGCGACCGCGATCAACGGTGCCGTGCCGTCATCGCGCTTTAGCCGGCCGATGGCGGAATAGACCCGGTCAACGGCTTTCTCGCGGATATGGCATGTATTGAGCACGACAAGATCGGCATCTTCGCCTTCATCGGCGGCGCGGATGCCCTGCTCGGTCAGCAGCTCGCCCATGCGCTCGCCGTCATAAACGTTCATCTGGCAGCCGAAGCTGGTGACCCGGTAGGTCTGCGGGGGCGGGGCGGGGGGCATTGCGGCGCGCCTTAGGCGACTTTGGTGTGATAATGAAGGGCCGATGGTTCCCATTCTCGCCCAAACCCGCTAACCGCGCGGCCATGTCCACATCCCAAACGCTTTACGCCGCTTTCGCCGGCCACCTGAACACCGCGCTCGATGCGCTCGAGGCCACTGGCGCGCTGCCGCTGGGGCTCAATCGCGCCGCGATCACCGTCGAGCCGCCGCGCGATGCCAGCCACGGCGATCTTTCGACCAATGCCGCGATGGTGCTGGCGAAGCCCGCAGGGATGGACCCGCGCGCGCTCGCGGAGTTGCTGCTCGGCGAACTGGCCAAGGTGCCCGATGTCGATAGCGCCGAAATCGCTGGGCCGGGCTTCATCAACTTGCGGGTCGCGGCCAGCGCATGGCTGGCGGAGTTGCGCGTGCTCGCCGAATTGGGCGCGGACTATGGCCGTTCCGGCATGGGCGGCGGCAAGACAGTCAACATCGAATATGTCTCCGCCAACCCCA
The DNA here is from genome assembly GCA_964202645.1 of Alphaproteobacteria bacterium. Classification (GTDB taxonomy): domain Bacteria; phylum Pseudomonadota; class Alphaproteobacteria; order Sphingomonadales; family Sphingomonadaceae; genus Novosphingobium. Next base: position 4,587 of record CAXNKI010000130.1, read on the forward strand.
CCGGGCCGATGCACATGGGCCATTGCCGGGGTGCGGTAGTTGGCGATGCGCTGGCGACATTGCTTGAATTTGCCGGGCACAAGGTAATCCGCGAATACTACGTCAATGATGCCGGCGGGCAGGTCGATGTGCTCGCCCGCTCAGCACATTTGCGTTACCGCGAGGCGCTCGGCGAGACAGTCGGCGAGATTCCGGAGGGGCTCTATCCGGGCGATTATCTGGTGCCTGTAGGCGCTGCTCTCGCGCAGGAATTTGGCGACCGCTTTGCCAAAGCCCCTGAAGCTGAATGGCTGGCGGCCTTCCGCACCCGCGCAGTCGCCGCCATGCTGGTGATGATCAAGGAGGACTTGGCGCTGCTCGGAATCGAGCACGACCTGTTTTCCTCCGAGGCGGAACTGCAAGCCGCCGGCAAGCCTGCCGAGGCCGAAGCCTGGCTGCGGGCGCGTGATCTGGTTTATGATGGCGAACTCGAAGCGCCCAAAGGCAAGACGCTGGACGACTGGGAACCGGTCGAACTGCCGCTGTTCCGCTCGACCAAAT
>CAXNKI010000131.1:0-5104 GCA_964202645.1 Alphaproteobacteria bacterium
GAACGGTGCTGGCGCATCGCGCTGGCCAAGGACCGCCGCTTTGACGGCCTGTTCGTCATGGGCGTCCATTCGACCGGCATCTATTGCCGCCCCTCTTGCCCGGCGCGGCCGCCCCGGCGAGAGAACGTGCGCTTCTATGCTGATGCCGCCGGGGCCGAGGCGGCGGGGCTGCGCGCCTGCAAACGTTGCTGCCCGGGTGATGTCAGCCGCGAGGAGCGCGCGGTGCTGGATGCCATCGCGGCGATCAAGTCAGCAGAACAGCCACTGGCGCTTGCCGGGCTGGCTAAAGATGCCGGTTATTCGTCCGCGCATTTTCAGCGCCTGTTCAAGCGTTCCACCGGCCTTTCGCCTGCCGGTTATGCGCGCGCGCTGCGGCTGGAGCGGGCAAGCGATGCGCTGAGCGCGGGCGGGCGGGTGACGGATGCGATCTATGATGCAGGGTTCAACGCGCCTTCGCGATTTTATGCGTCGAGCGGGGAGAGACTGGGCATGACCCCATCGGCCTGGGCAAACGGGGGCAGAGGGGTGACGATCCGCTGGGCAATTGTTGCAACAAGTCTGGGCCTGATGCTGGTCGCAGCGACCGAAAAGGGCGTGTGCCGCTTGTCGTTCAATGAGGGCCGCGAGGCGCTGGCAGCACGTTTCCCTCAGGCTGATCTGGTCGAGGGCGGCGAGGACTTCGCCGTGTTGCTCGCCGATGTCGTCGCTTCGGTCGAACGGCCCGGCGCACCCCATGCCATCCCGCTCGATGTGCAGGGCACGGCCTTTCAGGAAGCCGTCTGGCGTGAGCTGCGCCGCATCCCTCCCGGCGAGACGCGCAGCTATGCCGAGATCGCAGCTGCTGTTGGTAAACCGGGCGCAGTGCGCGCGGCTGGCAGCGCGAACGGGGCGAATAATGTCGCGGTGTTGATTCCCTGTCACCGGGTGATTCGCAGCGATGGCAGCCTGGGCGGCTATGCTTATGGGCTGGAGATCAAGGTGCGGCTGCTGGCGAAGGAGCGCAGGCAATGACGGGGGGGGTAATGGTGGAGAATGTGCGGACAACGGTCAGACAGCTATCAGGCGAAAGGGCACGAAGCCGGAATTTTGCCGCTTGATCTTGCCCGGCCGCGCGGCGATTGCCAGCGCAGACCTCGATCAACAGGAACCCGGCGCATGAGCAAGATCACTCTCGATTGTTCGGATATCGACCAGTATCTCGGCAAGGCGATCACTTCGTCGCGCATCCGCGAGCCGATTTCCAACAACGATATCCGCCGCTGGGCCCACGGGATGCACTATCCCAACATGCTGCACTATGACCCCAGCTATGCCGAGGCGAGCCGCTTCGGCAAGCTGGTGAGCATGCAGAGTTTCCCTTGTGCGGTCGACGACGGCATGGGCACAGCGCCGGCCTGCGTCGGCCGCATTCCCAATTCGCACCTGCTGTTCGGCGGCGAGGAGTGGTGGTTCGAGGACCGCCGGGTGAGCGGCGGCGACTGGATCTTCAACGAGCGCATTCCGCTCGATTATGTCGTCAAGGAAACCAAGCTCGCCGGCCCGACCTGTTTCCAGCGCGGCGACAACTATTACACTAACCAGCACGGCCAGCCGCTCGCCAAGCAGCGCTCGACGACGATCCGTTATGATGCCGCCGCCGGCGGCGCGAACGTCAACCCTGACGAATTCGACGAGCCCGAATGGAGCGATGCCGATATCGAGGCGCTGGAAGAGCGCAAACTCGGCTGGATCCGCATGCTGCGCGTGTTGGGCCACAAAGAGCAGTGGTGGGATGACGTAAAAGTCGGCGACAAACTGCCCGAGCGCGTGTTCGGCCCGCATTCGGTGGCGAGCTTCACCACTGAGTGGCGCTCTTGGATCATCAATACCTGGGGCGCGGTCTCTTGCCGCAAGCTCGATCTGGCCGCGCTGGGCTTCACTGCCGAAATGGCCGGCTTCGAGAACGATCCCGACATGGTGCTGCTTAACCCCGAGATCACCGACGGTGCCTATTTCGGTCCCAGCCGCGGGCACCTGTTCCCTAAATATGCCCGCCGCATCGGCATGCCGCGTGCCTATGGTTACGGCGGCGCGATGGGCGCCTGGGTGATCGATTTCCTTGCGGGCTGGGCGGGCGAACACGGCATGGTGGTCCACTCGGCGGCGAACTTTCGCGGGCCCGCGCTCTCGGGCGATGTCACGATCCAGACCGCTGAAGTCACCGAAAAGTCGATCGACGCGCAGGGCCGCCACCTGGTCCACGTCAAGCACCTGATGGCGACCCACATTGGCACCACCATGGCGACCGGCACTGCCGAAATTGCACTGCCGAAGCGGCCGGGGTCTGGGGGTTAGACGAAGCTGTAAGGATCAATATCCACCGCCACCCGCACCCCTTGCGGGAAACGCAGCGGATCGAGCCAGTCCCGGATCACCCGCTGCAATTCGCTGGTGCGCCGGGCGTTGATCAGCAGGCGGTAGCGGTAGCGGCCGCGCAGCATCGACATTGGCGCAGGCGCGGGGCCGTGGATGGCTATGTCGGGCAGCTGGGGCTGCGCACCTCCGATGGCGCGGGCGGCATCGCGCGCCTCCGCTTCGTCTTCGCTTGAAACGATGATCGCCGCCCAGCGCCCAAAGGGCGGTGCGCCTGCCTCGCGGCGGCCTTCGGCTTCGGCGGCATAGAAGGCGTCGCGGTCGCCGGCGGCTAGCGCGGCGATTACCGGTGATTTTGGCGCGCGGGTCTGGATCAGCACTTTGCCCGGCTTCGCGCCTCGCCCCGCGCGGCCCGAGACCTGGGCGATCTGCTGGTAGGTCCGTTCGCCAGCGCGCAGGTCGCCGCCTTCGAGGCCCAGGTCGGCATCGACCACTCCCACAAGAGTCAGTTCGGGAAAGTGATAGCCCTTGGTGACGAGCTGCGTGCCGACGATCACATCGATCAGGCCTTGCTCGGCATTGGCTACGAATTCGGCGATCTTCTCAGGCGTATTGAGCGTGTCGGAAGTGACCACCGCCAGCCGTGCCTCTGGCATCAGTTCTGTGACTTCATCCGCGATGCGCTCAACCCCCGGCCCGCAGGCGACGAGGCAGTCTGCCGTGGCGCATTCGGGGCAGGCCTCGGGCACTGGTTCCTGATGGCCGCAGTGGTGGCAGGCGAGCCGGCGCGAGAGGCGGTGTTCGACCAGCCATGCGGTGCAATTGCTGCATTGGAAGCGGTAGCCGCAGTGGCGGCACAGGGTGAGCGGGGCATAGCCGCGGCGGTTGAGGAACAGCAGCGATTGCTCGCCCCGGGCCAGCCTCTCGCGCATTTCTGCGACGAGGCGCGGCGCGAGCCAGCGGCCGCGCTCGGGCTCTTCGGTGCGCAGGTCGACGAGTTCGATTTCGGGCATGGTCGCACCGCCGAAGCGCGCAGGCAGGTCTATGCGCTCATAGACCCCGGCTTCTGCGAGCTGAAGCGATTCGAGCGCCGGGGTGGCGCTGGCGAGAATGACAGGGACCGCTTCGAACCGCGCGCGGATCACCGCGACATCGCGGGCATTATAGCGCACGCCGTCGTCCTGCTTGAACGAAACTTCGTGTGCCTCGTCGACCACAACCAGCCCGAGGCTTGCAAACGGCAGGAACAGCGCCGAGCGCGCGCCGACGACGACTTGCGCTTCTCCGCTGGCCACCGCGCGCCACGCGCGCCGCCGCTCGCTGGCCTTGACCGAGCTGTGCCACAGAATCGGCGCCGTGCCGAAGCGCGCCTCGAAACGGCGCAGGAAGTTCTCGGTCAGCGCGATTTCGGGGAGCAGCACCAGCACCTGTGTGTCGCGGCGAACGGCCTCGGCGATGGCCTCGAAATAGCACTCGGTCTTGCCCGATCCGGTGACTCCGTCGAGCAGGAATGGTGCGAACTTGTGCCCGCGCACCGCTTCCACGAAGCGGTCGGCGGCGGCTTGTTGCTCGGCGCTCAGCTCTGGCTCGGCAAAGTCGGCGCGCGCACGCGGATAGCGCCGGTCGAGATCGACCGTCACCGCCTCGAGCAGCCCGGAATTGGCCATGCCGCGCAGCACGCCTTCCGAGACGCTCGCGATTTCTGCCAGCTCGCGGATCGAGGCCTGCTCGCCTTGCAGCGCGTCCATCGCGGCAGCGCGCTGGGGGGTCAGGCGGGCAGGCTCATGGCCGGAAAGCTTGTATTCGGTGGTCGTGCTGCCGCCGCGCAAGGCTGCGGTGGAGGAGAGCGCCATCCGCGCGACCGACTGGATTGGCGCGCAGTAATAGTCTGCGGTCCATTCGATCAGCCGTCGCAGCGGCGCGGAGAGTGGGGGAACAGGGAGCACTTCGATCAACGGGCGCAGCTTGGCCTCGGCAACTTCGGCTCCCCCCAGCCGGTCCGTCTCCCAGACAATGCCGATCACCTGACGCGGCCCCAGCGGTGCCAGGACCACCGAGCCGAATTGGATTTGCATGTCCGGCGGGACGCGATAGTCCAGCACGCCCAGGACGGCGTTGAACACAAGAAGTCGGACACGGTTCATCTTGCCGCCCATATGGGGGCTTGTCTGCCGGGAGGTAACCCGGTCCGTTGTGGGAGGAGTGGATAATGGTCGCAATGCAACAGAGTTTCACCAGCCGGCGCGTCGTTCTGGCCGGGTTTGTCGCCAGCAGTGCCTTGGCGCTGCCGGGCTGTGCCTCGCTGGGCTCGCTCAGCCTGGTCGATGCTATCCGCCGTTTGCTGGAGCGTTCCACCCGTCAGGCTCTTGCCCGACTGGTCGCGCCTGGCGGCTTCTATGACAACGAACTTTCGCGGCTCGATTTGCCCGAAGTCTTCGGCAGCCGCGGCAATGTGCTGCAATCAATCCTCACCTCGGCTGTGTTCAAGGGCCGCTTGCAAAGGAGCCTCAACCGCGTCGCCGAACAGGGCGCGCGCCGCGCCGCGCCGATCCTCGCTGATACGGTGCGTACAATCAGTGTCGACAACGCACTGGCGCTGCTGAAAGGCGGGCCGAGCGCGGCGACGGGCTTCCTGCGCACTGCGATGGCCGGTAGCCTGATCGAGGCAATGGTGCCGGCGCTGGGCGATGGGCTGCGGCTTGCCGATGATCCGGTCGTTGGCCAGGCAATCGCCGCGCTGACCGGGATTGAC
>CAXNKI010000132.1:0-5099 GCA_964202645.1 Alphaproteobacteria bacterium
GCAGTGGCCTCGGGCAAAGGGGGCGTGGGCAAATCGACTCTTTCCGCCAATCTTGCAGTGGCGCTGGCGCGCTTGGGCCGCAAGGTGGGTCTGGTCGATGCCGACATTTACGGGCCCTCGCAGCCGCGCCTGCTGGCTACCGAAGGCATGAAGCCTGAAGCCCACGACAAGAAACTGATCCCGGTGCAAAGCCCATACGGCGTGCCGATGCTCTCGATGGGCCACCTGATCGAGCCGGGCCGGGCGATCGCCTGGCGCGGGCCGATGGCGGGCAATGCGCTCTCGCAGCTGATCGATGCGCACTGGGGCGATACCGAGCTGCTGGTGGTCGATTTGCCGCCAGGCACCGGCGATGTCCAGCTGACCATGGTCCAGCGCTTCAAGCCCGATGGCGCGGTGATCGTCTCGACCCCGCAAGACCTCGCGCTGATGGACGCGACCCGGGCGATGCAGCTGTTCGAGCAAACGCAAGTGCCGGTGATCGGCCTCGTCGAAAACATGGCGGGCTACATCTGCCCGCATTGCGGCGAGGCCAGCGATCCCTTCGGCCACGGCGGCGCGGAGAGCGCGGCGCGCGATATGGGGCAGGCCTTCCTTGGCCGGATTCCGCTGGATATGGCGATCCGCGTCGCGAGCGATGCCGGTGAGCCGCCAGCCGCCGGCGACGGCCCCCAGGCCGAGGCTTTTGCCGCGATTGCCCGGCGGGTGCTGACCTGGCTGGATAATCAATAGCCGCGCAATGGAGCTGACCCGCCGCCAGATCGTCATCGGCGCGCTTGCCGCGGGCGGGCTGGCGATTGGCTATGCCCTGCGCCCGCGCAGCTATCCCTTGCCGCTGGTGGCGGCGAAGGGCGAACATGTGTTCGATGCCTGGATCAAGCTGGCGCGTGACGGAGTAATAACCGTTGCCGTACCGCAGCTCGAAATGGGGCAGGGGATCACCACCCTGATTCCGCAGATTGTCGCGGTGGAGCTGGGCGCGGACTGGCGGCAGATCGCTGTCGAGCCCGCGCCGCTGAGCGCACACTATGCCAACCTGCCGTTGGCAGCGCGCTGGTCGGCGCTGTGGCTGCCGTCGTTTCCCGCGCTGGGATCGACCCCGGGAGCGCCGATGACCGGGCGCTGGGCAAAGGGCGAACGCTTCATGGCGACGGCGGACGGCATGTCGCTCGCCGCTTACGAAGCCCCCGCGCGCCATGCCGCCGCCACTTTGCGCTCGCTCCTCGCGATGGCCGCGGCGACGCGCTGGGATGCAGACTGGCGGGAATGCGAAGCGCGCGACGGGTTCATCATCAACGGCGGCAAGCGGCTGGCCTTCGGCGAGCTGGCCGATGCAGCGGCGAGTCTTACCCCGCCCGGCAATCCTGAACTGCGCGAGGCGCCTGCGCGCGAAAAGCCCGGGGTCACGGCAGTGGGCACTGCGGGCAAATTTCAGCGGCTCGACTTGCCGAGCAAGGTCGATGGCAGCTTCCTGTTTGGCGGCGACGTGCGGTTGCCAGGCATGGTCTATGCCGCGATCCGCCACGGACCGATCGGGGTGAGCGAGCTCGCCAGCTTCGACAAAGCCAGGGCCGATGGCATTTCCGGGCTCGTCTCGCTGGTCAAGGGCGAGCGCTGGCTGGCCGCAGTGGCCAGCGACTGGTGGGCCGCCGAACGCGCGCTCAGCGCCATCGCGCCGACCTTCCGCGCCTCTGGCCGCGCAAACAGCAACCGCATTGACACCCAGCTCGACGAGGCACTGCTCAAAGGCGAGGGTGAGCTGCTCTATGAAGCGGGCGATGCCGACAATCTTGCGCATCGGCCTTTTGCACTGGCGCTGCGCTATGATGCCGCGCCTGCGCTCCACGCGACACTGGAGACCGCGACGGCGACGGTGCGGCTGTCGGAAGACAGGCTCGAGTTGTGGCTGGCCAGTCAGGCGCCACAAGCCGCCGTGCGCGCCGCAGCCGAAGCGGCGGGGCTGAGAGAAAGCCAGGTGGTGCTCTATCCAATGCCTGCCGGCGGTAGCTTCGACCGGCGGCTGGAGCATGATCACGTAATCGAAGCTGTTGCCATCGCCAAGGCGGTGGGCAAGCCGGTGCAGCTCATCTGGTCGCGCTGGCAGGAGCATCTGGCAGGCTGGCCACGCGCGCCGGTCTCCGCAGTCATGGCAGCGAAAGTCGGGCCGGGCGGCGAAGTGACCGGCTGGAAGGCGCGACTGGCCACGCCAGCCTCAGGCCGCGAATTCGGCCAACGCCTGTTCGGCGGGCTTAACGCGCAGGCCGCAATGGCAGGGGCTGAGGGCGAGGGTGATCCGCTGGCGCTGGATGGCGCAGTGCCGCCCTATGCCATTGCCGACGTTGCCATCGAGCATGTGCCGGTGCGCATCGCGCTGCCCAGCGCCCGGCTGCGCGGCAATGCCCATGGATACACCGCCTTCTTCACCGAAAGCTTTATCGACGAGCTGGCGCATCGCGCTGGCCGCGAGCCGCTGTCCTACCGTGTCGCCATGCTCGGCCACGATCCGCGCCTCGTCGCTTGCCTCCTGCGCGTTGCTGCATTGGCAAATTGGGACGCAGGGGCAGACGCCAGCGGGCAGGGGCTGGCGTGTCACATGATCGGTGCGGGCCGCATCGCGGTGATCGCTACCGCGCGGCGCGACGAGGCCGGCGTGCGGGTCGACAGGATCGCGGCGGTCGCCGACATCGGCCGTGTGGTCAATCTCGACATTGCCCGCCAGCAGATCGAAGGCGGGCTGGTGTTCGGCCTGGGCCTCGCGCTGGGATCGAGCACCGCCTATATCGACGGTTTGCCCGAGATCGGCAGGATCGGCGGGCTGGGGCTGCCGCTGCTGGGCGATTGTCCTGAAATCGCGGTCGAATTTATCGACAGCGAGGCCGATCCCGCCGATCCGGGCGAGCTGGGCGTGGCGGCGGCCGCTCCGGCGATTGCCAACGCGCTCTTTTCCGCGACCGGGCTGAGATTTCGCAGGTTGCCGCTGCTTTCCGAGGACATATGATGAGGCCTGCAGACCACCCGCCGGTAGCCGCACCGAGGATCGGCGTGCTGCTGGTCAACCTAGGCACGCCTGATGCGCCCACTCCAAAGGCGGTGCGGCGCTATCTCAAGGAATTTCTCTCCGACCGCCGCGTGGTCGAACTGCCGGCGATCCTGTGGCAGCCGATCCTGCGCGGGATCATCCTCAACACGAGGCCGAAGAAGTCTGCCCATGCCTATGCGCAAGTGTGGACCGAGGCAGGCTCACCGCTCGCGGCTGTAACGGCGGCGCAGGCGCGCGCCCTGCAGGCACGCCTTGGCGAGGGCATCGAAGTCGCCTGGGCGATGCGCTATGGCAATCCGGCGATGGGCGCGGAATTGGCGCGGATGAAAGCTGCGGGCTGCGAGCGCATTCTCGTCGCGCCGCTCTATCCGCAGTATTCGGGCGCGACGACTGCCAGTGTAGTCGATGCGCTAGGCGCAGCTTTGGCGGCGATGCGCTGGCAGCCTGCGATCCGCACGTTGCCGCCATATTATGACGATCGGCTGCATATCGAGGCGCTGCGCGCAGACATCGCGCGACAGCTTGGCGCGCTGGCATTCCGCACCGAAGTCCTGCTGCTCAGCTTTCACGGTATGCCGGAGCGGACGCTGCACCTTGGCGATCCTTACCACTGCCAGTGCCGCAAGACCGCGCGCCTGCTCGCCGAAGCACTGGCGAACGAATTTCCCGATTTGCGCATCGAGGTTTCGTTTCAGTCGCGCTTCGGCAAGGCCAAGTGGCTTGAGCCGGCAACCGACGCCGTGCTCGCCGCCGAGGCAGTCAAAGGCACGCGCGCGCTCGCCATCGCCGCGCCGGGCTTCTCGGCCGATTGTCTGGAAACAACGGAGGAACTGGCGATCCGGGGGCGGGAGCAGTTCGTCGATGCCGGCGGCAAAGACTATGCCGTGCTCGATTGCCTCAATGACAGCGCGGCGGGAATGGCGATGCTGGAGGCGCTGGTGCGGCGCGAGCTGGCGGGGTGGCTGGACTGATGCGGCTCAGCGCCCGGGCGGTTCAGGTCGCTGTGGGAAGCACCAGTCAATCGCGAGCACCAGCAGGCCGACGGCGACCGGGATCGACAGCAGTCCGAATATCACCGACCCGGCCAGCACCCCGAACAGATCGACGAGGAAGAACAGCAGCGCCGGCAGCCGCAACTGATCGGCAGCGAGATAGAAGCCGCAACCCGCCGCCGCGCCGATCAGGCAGCCCAGTGCAATGATCGCCTTTTCATGCATCGCAAGTCCGCCTGCGCCCGTTCAATCCAGGCACGAACACGGCATCATCCAGTTGTGCGGCTCTGATTCAAAGCTGGAACTTGCCACCGAGAAGCCGCCAACATTGGGCTGGATATATTTATAGCTCTGAAAGTCGCAGTAGTCGCGGCCGCGTGACATGATGACCGTGTCGATATTCCGATCGAGCACCAGCCCCGAGATCGGATGGCGGTTGATAGTCCAGCCGCCATAAGTCAGTGCCACCCGCACGGGCGGAGCTTCGGGCCGGGTCCACATCGCGCGCGCGCGCCAGAATTTGTTGCTCCAGCGCCGGGTTCGGCGAGGCTGTGGCCGGCCCGCAGATTTTCGGGTCCGATTTGGCATAGCTGCCCGGCCCGACGGTCAGGCTGAACTCGCCGCTCGCCACCACCTCGCCGACCGCGACCGGCGGCTCGCTGGAGCTGCCATCAAGCTTCACATCGCCATCGATGTTGATGGCATAGGGGGTGATCTCCAGCTTGATCTGGTGGGTGCCCACGCCCATCAGACCGCGCTTGGTCGCGCGTGACAGGAATTCACGGAATATTTCCGTCCCCGGCTGGAATTTGTCGGCGCGGCTGAGCAATTCGCCGCGCCAGGTGGTCCATGTCTCGTGGTCACCGGCTTTGCCCCAGATGCGGAATTTCGTGTCCACGACATTGCCGCCAACCGTAAATCGCGCCTTGTAGCGGATGGAGCGGGAGATCCAGTAATTGCTCTTGCCGGGCAATTTGGGCTTGAACTGCTCGATGACCGGCTCGCGCATATAGACCCGGAAGAAGATCGGATCGCCCAAGCGGAAGCTGTTGACCAGCGCGGCTTCT
>CAXNKI010000133.1:0-5096 GCA_964202645.1 Alphaproteobacteria bacterium
AAGTGGGCGAACGAGGCGGCAGGCGCCGGGTCGGTAAGGTCGTCCGCGGGAACGTAGATCGCCTGCACCGAGGTGATCGAGCCCTTGTTGGTCGAGGTAATGCGTTCCTGCAGCTGGCCCATGTCGGTGGCGAGCGTCGGCTGATAGCCCACCGCCGAAGGAATACGGCCGAGCAGCGCCGACACTTCCGAACCCGCCTGTGTGAAGCGGAAGATGTTGTCGACGAAGAACAGCACGTCCTGGCCTTCCTGGTCGCGGAAGTATTCAGCCATGGTCAGGCCCGAGAGCGCGACGCGGGCGCGGGCACCCGGGGGCTCGTTCATCTGGCCGAACACCAGCGCCACCTTGGAGCCTTCGGAAATGGCGTTGCCATCCTTGTCCGAGGCGATGACCCCGGCTTCGAGGAATTCGTGGTAGAGGTCGTTGCCCTCGCGGGTGCGCTCACCCACGCCTGCGAACACCGAGACGCCGCCGTGGCCCTTGGCGATGTTGTTGATCAGTTCCTGGATCAGCACGGTCTTGCCGACGCCGGCGCCGCCGAACAGGCCGATCTTGCCGCCCTTTGCGTAAGGCGCGATCAGGTCGATGACCTTGATGCCGGTGACGAGGATCGCTGCTTCAGTCGACTGGTCGACGAAGGCCGGAGCTTCGGCGTGGATCGGGGAGAACATGTCGCTGCCCACGGGGCCGCGCTCGTCGATCGGCTCGCCGATAACGTTGAGAATGCGGCCCAGCGTCTTGGGGCCGACCGGCACGGTGATCTGTGCGCCGGTGCTGCGGACGGCCTGGCCGCGGGTCAGGCCGTCGGTGGTGTCCATGGCGATGGTGCGCACAGTGTTCTCGCCGAGATGCTGGGCAACCTCAAGCACGAGGCGCGAACCGTTGTTATCGGTTTCCAGCGCGGTGAGGATCGCCGGCAGTTCGCCGACGAAAGTTACGTCGACGACGGCGCCGATTACCTGGCTGATCTTGCCGGCGCCGGCAGTGGCTGCTGCCTTGGGCGCGGCGGCCTTCTTGGCGGGAGCTTTTGCGGCGGGCGCCTTGGCGGCGGGGGTCTTCTTTGCGGCTGCGGTGGCCATGGTCGTTTCCTTGCCTTTGATTCGGTTAGAGCGCTTCGGCGCCAGCAATGATTTCAATCAGTTCGGTGGTGATCGCGGCCTGACGGCTGCGGTTGTACTGGATGGTCAGCTTGTTGATCAGATCGCCTGCGTTGCGCGTGGCGTTGTCCATCGCGGTCATCGAAGCGCCCTGTTCGCTGGCCTGGTTTTCCAGCAGCGCGCCGAAGATCTGGGTCTTCAGGTAACGCGGCAGCAACTCAGCGAGGATCTCTTCCTCGTCTGGCTCGTATTCGACCGCTGCGCCGGCTGCCGTCGCCGCTTCCACCTTGGGGGCGGGTACGGGGATGATCTGCTGCTCGGTGGGCTCCTGCAGCAGCGCGCTGCGGAACTTCGAATAGAACAGGTGGGCGACGTCGAACTTGCCCTCGTCATAGAGCTCCATCAGCTCGGCGACGACTTTCTCGGCCTCGCCATAGCCCGGCTCGCGCACGTCGCTGGTGTCGAAGTGGGCGGTGATCGCCTTGGGATATTCACGCAGGATGACCGCGCGGCCCTTCTTGCCGACGAGATAGAACAGCACGGTCTTGCCGGCGGCTTCCAGCTCGCGCGCTTTCATGCGGGCGGCCTTGACGATGTTCGAGTTGAACGCGCCGCACAGGCCCTTGTCGCTGTTGGCAACGACCAGCAAGTGGACCTGGTCCTTGCCGTTGCCGGCGAGCAGCCTGGGTGCGGTGTCGCCTGAGACCTTGCCGGCCAGGCTGGCCATCACGTCGGCCAGACGCGCGGCATAAGGCCGCGCGGCCTCGGCATTGGCCTGCGCCTTGCGCAGCTTTGCGGCCGCGACCATCTGCTTGGCCTTGGTGATCTTCTGGGTCGACTTGACCGAGTTGATCCGACCTTTGAGTTCCTTCAGCGATGCCATGACGGCTCCTTCAGCGCGTCAGAATTACGCGTAAATCTTGCCGAATGCGACGAGTGCTTCGATGGTCTTGGCCTTGGTGGCATCGCCGAAATCGCGCGTGTCACGGATTTCCTTGAGCACGTCGGCCTTCTCGCTGCGCATCCAGGCGAGCATCTTGGCTTCGTAGTCCACGACCTTGTCGGCCGGGATCGAATCGAGATAACCGTTGGTGCCTGCGAAAATCGACACGGTCTGCTCTTCGAACGAGAGCGGGCTGAACTGGGCCTGCTTGAGCAGCTCCGTCAGGCGCGCGCCACGGTTCAGCAGCTTCTGGGTCGAGGCATCGAGGTCCGAGCCGAACTGTGCGAAGGCCGCCATTTCGCGGTACTGCGCCAGCTCCAGCTTGATCGAGCCGGAAACCTTCTTCATCGCCTTGGTCTGCGCGGCAGAACCCACGCGGCTGACCGAGAGGCCGACGTTAATGGCAGGACGCACGCCCTGATAGAACAGGCCGGTTTCGAGGAAGATCTGGCCGTCGGTGATCGAGATCACGTTGGTCGGGATGTAGGCGGACACGTCGCCGGCTTGCGTTTCGATGATCGGCAGTGCCGTCAGCGAACCACCGCCCAACGAATCGTTCATCTTCGCCGCGCGTTCGAGCAGGCGTGAGTGGAGATAGAACACGTCGCCCGGATAAGCTTCGCGGCCCGGCGGGCGGCGCAGCAGCAGCGACATCTGACGGTAGGCCACAGCCTGCTTGGAAAGATCGTCATAAACGATGACGGCATGCATGCCGTTGTCGCGGAAGAATTCGCCCATGGTAACGCCGGTGTAGGGCGCGAGATACTGGAGCGGGGCGGGCTCGGAAGCCGTGGCGGCAACGACGATGGTATATTCCATCGCGCCGTTTTCTTCGAGCTGGCGGACGATCTGCGCGACCGTCGAGCGCTTCTGGCCGATGGCGACGTAGATGCAGTAAAGCTTCTTCTTCTCGTCGGTGCCGGCGGTGGCTTCCTTCTGGTTGATGAAGGTATCGATCGCGACCGCGGTCTTGCCGGTCTGGCGATCGCCGATGATCAGTTCGCGCTGGCCGCGGCCGACGGGCACGAGTGCGTCGAGCGCCTTGAGGCCGGTCTGCACCGGCTCGCTCACCGACTGGCGCGGGATGATGCCAGGGGCCTTGACCTCAACGCGCATGCGCTTGTCGGCCTTGATCGGGCCCTTGCCGTCAATCGGATTGCCAAGACCATCGACCACGCGGCCGAGCAGACCCTTGCCGACGGGGACGTCTACAATGGTACCGGTGCGCTTGACCTGGTCGCCTTCCTTGATTTCGGCGTCCGAGCCGAAGATCACGACGCCGACATTGTCGGCTTCGAGGTTGAGCGCCATGCCCTTCACCCCGTTCGAGAACTCGACCATCTCGCCCGCCTGGACCGAGTCGAGCCCGTGGATGCGAGCGATACCGTCACCCACCGAGAGCACGCTGCCGACTTCCGAGACCTGTGCCTCGGTGCCGAAATTGGCGATCTGGTCCTTGATGACCTTGGAGATTTCTGCGGCACGGATTTCCATTGTTAAGCCTTTCAGCCTTTCATCGCAGCTGCGAGAGAATTGAGACGGGTACGGATGGAGGAGTCGATCTGGCGGCTGCCGATGCGGACAACCAGCCCGCCGAGCAGCTCGGGATCAACCGAACTTTGGATCTTGATTTCGCGGCCTTCGCGCGCCTTCAGCTTCGCGGCAAGCGCGCCCAGCTGTGCGGCCGAGAGCGGGTGCGCGCTGGTGACATCAGCGGTCACCTCGCCGCGCGCAGCGGCAGCGATAGCGGCGAAAGCGCTGACAATCTCGGGCAATTTGGCCAGCCGGCCATTGGCGGCGAGCACGCCGAGAAACTTGGTGGTGAGCGGCGACACCTTGAGCAGCGAGGCTACCTTGGCGATTGCCGCGCCGCCGGCAGCGCGGGTGAGGCGCGGATTGCGAATCAGCGCGGCGAGATCGCTTGCCTCACGCAAGGCCCCGCCAAGTGATTCGAGATCCTTCTCGACCGCGCCGACCGCCTTGGTCTCGCTCGCCAGATCAAAAAGCGCAGAAGCGTAGCGCCCCTGCAAACTGGCCGTAATGCCGCCGGAATTATCCACGCGCGTCGTGTCCCTCATACATGCTGGGCTTGCGGGAGGATGCAGCAACTGAACAGCGCTACGCCCCGCAGACGGGGGCGCGCCTAGCATCGGTTTTGCTGCGATGCAAGGCGGGGCGCGGACTAAAGCCGGGTAGTCTCGCCATTACCGCGCTTGACCGCAAGTCAGCCACTGGCGAGACTGCGCGGAATGGGGATAGGCAGCGATGGATAAACGGATAACGATACTTGCCGCACTGGCGCTGGCGGCTTGTTCGGGCAAGTCTGCCGGCCCCGCCTATGTCGAAGGTGTGGTCAATGCCGAGGACCTCGCGGCCCTTCCCGGAAGTCGCTGGATTGTCACCAGCGGGCTCGATGCTCCTGGCGCGCCGGGCCGGCTCAGCCTGATCGACCGCGAGAGCCGCAGCGTGCGGGTGCTGTTCTCTGCCGATTCGCCTGTGATTGCTGACGCGCGAGAGGGTGATCCGGCCTGTCCCGGGCCGCTGCAAAAGGGTCAGTTCGGCGCGCACGGCATTGCGTTGCGCGAGACCGCGCCGGGCAAGGGCACACTCTACGCGGTCAACCATACCGGCCGCGAGGCGGTCGAGCTCTTCGCGCTCGACTGGTCGGGCCAGACAGTCACTGCCGCATGGGCAGGCTGCGTGCCCTTGCCGCCGGGCGTGCTCAGCAACGGTGTCGCATCGCTGCCGGACGGGCGCATTGCCGTAACCTGGATGAACGCGCCCGAGTTCTTCACGGGTCCGGCGGGCCGCGAGAATGCCGCGACATGGATTCCAAAGTTCGTTGCTGGCGAGACGACAGGCTATGCCGCGACGTGGAAAGCAGGTGAGGGCTGGCGCAAGCTGCCGGGCAGCGAAGGCTCGGTGCCCAACGGCATCGAGGCATCGGCGGACGGCAGCCAGCTGTTTGTGGCGATCTGGCGGGCCAGTGAAGTGCGGCGGATTGATCTCGCCAGCGGGCAGGTGGCGCGGGTGAAGCTCGATTTCATGCCCGACAA
>CAXNKI010000134.1:0-5073 GCA_964202645.1 Alphaproteobacteria bacterium
ACGCGCTTCATCCTGACGATGTATGAACAGCGCACCGATGTCGGCGAGCTGCCGTTTTTCCTCGATCTACTTGATCACCTCGCCGCGCGCGGCTGCCCAGTGCCCCGCACGATCCACGACCGCGCAGGCGCAAGCTATCGCTTCCATGACGGCAAGGCACTGGCGCTGATCGAATTCCTCCCCGGGATTTCAGTCGATGCGCCCAGCCCGGCACAGGCGCACGCGGTCGGCGGGGCGCTGGCCCAAGTGCATCTTGCCGCCGCCGACTTTCCCGCCAGCCGCGCAAACAGCCTGGCGCTCGCCGACTGGCAGGCACTCGCGGATGCCTGCGGGCCCGCCGGGCTGACCTCGATTGATCCAGGCCTCGCCGACCTCGTCGCGCGCGAACTGGCAGTGCTGAAGCGCGAATGGCCAAGCGATCTGCCGCGTTCGGTGATCCACGCCGACCTGTTCCCCGACAATGTGTTGATGCTGGGCGATTCCGTTTCAGGCCTCATCGACTTCTATTTCGCCTGCACCGATATCACCGTCTACGACCTGGCCATCACCCACGCCGCCTGGTGCTTCGGCGATGCCGGACGGCGGTTTGATGCCGAAGTGTCGCAGGCCCTGCTGGCAGGCTACAAGGCCATCCGCCCGCTATCGAACGATGAGCAGGCAAAGCTTCCTGTTTTGGCACGCGGCGCAGCAATGCGCTTCCTGATGACGCGATCTTATGATTGGCTGCACACCGCAGCGGATGCACTGGTCACCCGAAAGGATCCCATGGCTTTCGCGCGGCGGCTGGAGTTCTATGCGGATCCGCATAACGCAGCATGCTTTAGCTGAGGGGCTTTCGTTGTCAGAAGGACTGGCGTTGAAACGCGTTGAAATATTCACTGACGGCGCCTGCAAAGGCAATCCCGGCCCCGGCGGCTGGGGCGCGATCCTGCGCATGGGCCGCCATGAGAAGGAATTGAGTGGCGGCGAGGCGGACACGACCAACAACCGCATGGAAATGACCGCAGTGATCCGCGCGCTGACGACGCTGATCGAACCATGCGAAATCATGCTCCACACTGACAGCCGCTATGTCATCGACGGCATGACCAAATGGGTCGAAGGCTGGAAGCGCAAGGGCTGGGTCAATGCCAGCAAGCAGCCGGTGCGCAACCAGGACCTCTGGCATGAATTGACCGAAGCCGCCCTGCGTCACAAGATTGAGTGGGAATGGGTCAAGGGGCACAACGGCCACCCCGAAAACGAACGCGCGGACCAGCTGGCGAGCGATGCTGCTATGGAAGCAAGTCGCTAACCAAACCGATCCGGCGCGTAGGGTGCGGGATCGACCGCGCCATCCGCCTCGCCCAGCAACAGGCCGGCGGCCAGCCGCGCGGCTGCCGGCGCAGTCTGGATGCCGAAGCCCCCCTGCCCGGCGAACCAGAAAAAATCCGGAACGTGCGCATCGAAGCCGTAAACCGGCAGTCGGTCCGCCGCAAAGCTCCTGAGCCCGGCCCACTTGTGCTCGACCCGCTCGATCTGCCAGTCGACCACTTGCTCGAAGCGGGCAATCGCGGTGGCGACGTCGATCTCTTCCGGTGCAGCGTCACAGGGCGCGCTGGGGGTCTCATCTGTGGGGCTGAGCCAAAGCCGGCCTGAATCGGGCTTGAAATAGAAGGTCTCGTCAATCGCCAGGACAAGCGGCAATTTTGCCGGGGGTAACGGATCAGTGCGCAGCGCGGCGACGGTGCGGCGCAGCGGCGTTATGCCCAGCGGAGCGACTCCCGCCAGCCGGGCGACCGGATCCGCCCAGGCCCCGGCGGCATTTGCCAGCACCGCGCAATCAGCCGTGCGCCCGTCGGCCAGGCTCAACCGCCAGCCGCGCACTGTCCGCTCCGCGCCCGTCAGGTCAGCCCGGCACCACAAATCGGCTCCGTAGCCGCTAGCCTCTGCGAGGTAGTGCTGATGCAATGCGGCAACATCGATGTCACTGCATTGCGGCTCGAGCGCGCCGTGGCTCCAGCCCGCACGCAATCCCGGGATCCATTCCTCCAGCACGTCCCGCCCAACCCGCTGGCAATCGACCCCGATGGCCGAAAACGTGGCACAGAACCGCTCGACCTCGGCTTCCTGGTCGGTCCTGCCGATGGTCAAGGCGCCGCGCGCACTGAGAACACCCAGCGCGCGCAGTTCAGGCCCCGATGCTGTGGTCAGCGGCTTGACGCCCGGCCCGCCGTAGCTCTCATGCCAGAACGCCGCCGAGCGGCCCGTCGCGTGGTAGCCGGGGCGATCCTCGGCCTCGATCAGCAGCACCCGCGCCCTGCCCGCAAGCCCGGCAGCGAGCGACGCGCCGGCCATTCCGGCCCCGATGATAGCAATATCGAAGCTTTCGGACATTCTGGCTCAGTCGCGCCGCGGCGTGTTGCGATCGAGGAAATCGGCAATCCCGGCCAGCGCGCGGTCGCGGATTGCATCGACTTCGCGCAGCAATTCATGGCGAGCCTCGGGGCCAAAGCGCAGCAATTCGCCGCGCGGCAGGCGCAGCGCCGCTCGCTCGATTGCTACCGGGCTGACCAGCCGGTCCGCTTCCGCCGAGAGCAGCAATACTGGGGTCGTTACCTGCTCAAGCACACCGGGCCGATCGAGGCTGCGAATCGAGGCATACGCTGCCACGACCCATCCCCAGCTGCCGGGGCCCATGGCAATCTCGGGCCGCGCATCGCGCCACCAGACCTCATCGGCATAGCGCTGCGTATCACTGGTCAGCAGATTGATCCGGTCGGCAGGCAAGGTCAGGGGCATTTCGCTCCATTTCCACGCGGGCCGGCGCGGATCGCCGAGGCCGGCCATCAGCCGCGCCAGGCCATGCATCACCACCAGCGGCACGCCGTGGCGGATCAGATCGAGCATCGGCGCGATCAATACCGCTGCATCAGGCTTCACTTTGCCTTCCGCCAGGCTGCGCAAGACCAGATGCCCGCCCATCGAATGGCCGACAAGTACATGCGGCCCCGGCACGGATTGGCACCATTGCGCCCAGAAAACTGCGAGATCTTCGGTCCAGAGCGAAAAATCATCGATGTGGCCAGTCACCTCATCGGAGCCGAGCCGCCCTGATCCGGCCTGCCCGCGCCAGTCCGCCGCGGTCACCCGCCAGCCGCTGCGGTGCCAGTGATCCAGCGTTTCGAGATATTTCTCGTAGCAATCGCCGCGCCCGGGCATGAACAAGATAGAACCGCGCACGCTGCCTTGCGGCAGCAGCCAGTCGATCCGGCGCAACATGCGGCCATCGGCAGCCTGCCAGCGCGTTTCCAGTGCTTCTGTCGGGATCGCGCGCCGGTCGAAGCCGCCTTTTGCTCTCTTCTTGTCTGCCATCACGGAGAGCTAATTCCAGCCTGATTGGGTTGGTTACTTTTTGGTAAGTCCTGACAGCTAAACAAGCCCCTAGTTCTCAGGGGGCTCAGATGCAGGGCGGATTTTTTTCATACGGGCTGCTCGCTGCATTGGCAATCGCGCTGATTTTTGCCGCTGTAACCGACTTGCAGCGCCGCCAGATCGACAATTGGCTCAATGCCGGCATCGCGCTGGCTGCGCCGCTGTTCTGGCTGGCGAGCGGCCAGGGTATCGTCGATGTCGGCTTCCACATTGTCATCGCGCTGGTGATCTTCACGCTGCTGGCGGTCTTGTTCGCATTTGGCGCGATGGGCGGCGGCGACGTCAAACTGCTGACCGCGCTGGCGCTGTGGATTGATCCGATCTCGTTCGTCAAATTGCTGGTCATCATGTCGGTGTTCGGCGGGCTGCTGACACTGGTCATGGTGGTGATGCATCATGTCCGCAAACGCCAGGGCCGCATCGCGGTTCCTTATGGCATCGCCATCTCGTTCGCGGGGATCTGGGTGATCTTCAGCGAATACTTTTCGACCGCCAGTTCAACGATTTTATCGGGTTGACCCGATCTTAACCATTTTGGCCGATTTCACAGGGGTGAAACCGGGGTATTTTCTTAGGGGGCTTACATAGCCATGGACAAGAAGAAGCTGATGTTGCTGCTGGGCGCGCTGGTCATTGCGATCGGCACGGCGCTTGCCGCTAGGAGCCTGTTTAGCGGGGCGAGCGCGCCTCAGGCCCAGGCGGTCGCACCTGCCAACCAAGGCCCCAAGGCTCTGGTCGCCCAGCGCGCCTTGCCTGTCGGCACGATCATCACGGCCGATTCGATCTCGTTCCAGCCCTGGCCCAAAGAAATGGTTCAGGACGCCTACTTCCTTGAAGGCGAGACCGACATGGCCAAGCTGCTCGGAACGGTTGTCCGCTTCCCGGTCACTGCTGGCCAGCCAGTCACCCAGGGCGCGCTCGTCGCACCCGGCGATCGCGGCTTTCTTGCTGCGGCGCTCAGCCCGGGCATGCGCGCTGTCACCATCACCGTCAGCCAGAAGACCGGTGTCGCCGGCTTCGTCTTCCCGGGAGACAGGGTCGACCTGGTGCTGACGCAGACCGTCAGGACCCAGGATCAGGGCGAATCGCTCAAGGCTGCCGAGACTATCCTGCGCAACCTGCGCGTGCTCGCCACCGACCAGTCGACCGAAACCGAGACGGAAAACGGCAAGACCGTAGTCCGCTCGGCGCGCACCATCACGCTCGAAGTGACGCCGCGCATCGGTGAGAAGATCGCGGTTGCCGATACCATCGGCACGATGAGCCTGTCGCTGCGCTCGATTGCCGACAACCAGACCGAGCTGGAAAAGGCAATTGCCAGCGGCTCGGTCAAGCTGCCCGAGGGCGCGACCAAGCTGGAAGAAGACCGTATCCTCAACAAAGTGCTGAGCCAGCCGATCGAAGGGCCGACTTCCTTCGTCACCGGCGGCGATGTCTCGCGCTTCCAGCGCCGCACGGGTCCGATCACGCCCCGCCCCGGCTCGATGACCGCAGGACCGATGATGAATGCATCGGCAGCAACGAACGGCGCACTTCCTTCAGGTATCTCGCCGCGCGCTATCGAGCAGCGCACCGGCCCGGTGGTTCGCGTCACCAGGGGCAAGACCACCACCGAAGAACAAGTGGGGAGCAAGTAACATGGCAACCGAAAAGGCCGGT
>CAXNKI010000135.1:0-5061 GCA_964202645.1 Alphaproteobacteria bacterium
AGCATCAAGGCATTTGCGCGGATGGTGCAATGCCAGCGCGGTGATCACCGCCTCGCGCCCGTCGCCCTGGCGCAGGCGCGGCGGGGGGAAGGGATCGAGCACCCGCCCGCCGCCGATCAGGTCGCGGCCCGAGCCGTCGCGCAGGACGAAGTGGTCGCTGTTTACCGTGCTGACTTGCCGGCTCAGCGCCAGAGTGACCACGCCGCTTTGCCCGGGCCTGACTGCCATCTGGCGCCGCGAGAGTATCCGGGCGGGGATTTCGGCGGCGCCGAGATAGAGCCGCACCGCCGCCCCGTGCTGCAAAGGCGCCTTTCGGTCGGCTTCGATCGATAGCTGGACTTCGATGCGGGCAGTCGGCGCGTGCAGCGCGGGGCTGACCAGCCAATCGCCGCGGTGCACCTCGCTGAGTTCGGCCCCGGCGAGGTTGACCGCGCAACGGGTCCCCGCGCTGGCACCGGTTGCAGTCGCTCCTGCGCTTTGCAGGCCGCGCAGCCGAACCGGCTGGCCACTGGGCGACAGCACCAGTTGGTCCCCGGGTGCGAGCGATCCGGCCAGCAGGGTGCCCGTGACCACCGTGCCCGCCCCGCTGACCGTGAAACAGCGGTCGATGACAAAGCGTGCGCCGCCGCCGGTGGGGGGCAGCGGTGTTTGCGACGCTTCGTTTAGGGCCGCTTTAAGTTCGGCAATGCCCTCGCCGGTCTGGCTCGATACCGGCAGGATCCGCGATCCGGAGAGTCCTGTATCCGCAAGCAGATCCGTCACCTGCCGAGCCGTCTCGTCCTGCCGCGCTGCATCGACCTTGTCACACTTGGTGAGCGCGACCAGACCGCGCGTCAGCCCCATGAGGTCGAGCATCCGCACGTGTTCGCGGGTCTGCGGCATCACGCCGTCGTCGGCTGCAACCACAAGCAGCGCGAAATTGACCCCGGCGAGGCCGGCAAGCATGTTGCGCACATAGCGTTCATGCCCGGGCACATCGACGAAACCGATCAGCGAGCCCGCATCGGTGCGCCAATAGGCAAAGCCAAGGTCGATAGATATGCCGCGCCCTTTTTCTTCGGGCAGCCGGTCAGTGTCGGTGCCCGTCAGTGCGCGCACGAGGGCAGTCTTGCCGTGGTCGATATGGCCGGCGGTGGCGATCAGCATGCGCGCTCCCTAGCGCGTCGGAGCGGCGATTGGAAAGCGCGCACACTTGCGCAACGCGGCCACCGTAGCGATAGGATATCCCCATGGCTGAACCCCGCTCCTCACTGCCTTCGGTTGATCGCCTGCTGCGCCATGGCGCTCTTGCTGATGCCCTGGCAGGATTTGGCCATAGCGCAGTTGTGGAGGCGGTGCGCCAGGTGCTCGCAGAGCGGCGCGCGGGTGGAGGCGCGGCGGATGAAACGAAGCTGGTCGCGGCGGTGCAGGCTCGGCTCGCCGAACGCCATAGCCCTGCGCTGCGCCCGGTGTTCAACCTGACCGGCACTGTGCTCCACACCAATCTTGGCCGCGCGCAGCTCTCCGAGGCAGCGATTGCGCAAGCCACTGCGGCGATGCGCGAGCCTTGCGCGCTCGAATACGATCTGACGACCGGCGGGCGCGGAGACCGGGACAGTCTGGTCGAGCCGCTGTTGTGTGAACTGACCGGGGCCGAGGCAGCGACTGTGGTCAACAACAACGCCGCCGCCGTGCTGTTGGCACTGGCGGCACTCGCCGCGCGGCGCGAAGTTCTGGTGTCGCGCGGGCAACTGGTCGAGATCGGCGGCGCGTTCCGCATTCCCGATGTGATGCGCAGCGCCGGCGTGCGCCTGGTCGAAGTTGGCACCACCAACCGCACTCATGCGCGCGATTTTGCCGATGCCATCGGGCCGAAGACTGCGGCGCTGATGGCCGTCCATGCCAGCAACTACCGGATCGAAGGGTTTACTGCCGAAGTTTCCCGAGCCGAACTGGCCGGAATTGCCCACGCGCATGGCCTGCCGTTGATCGAGGATCTGGGGGCGGGCAGTCTGATTGATCTGACGACCTACGGTCTGCCGAAGGAACCTGTGGTTGCCGAATGCATCGCGCAAGGTGCCGATCTGGTGACGTTCAGCGGCGACAAGCTGCTCGGCGGCCCGCAAGCGGGGTTGATTGTCGGGCGCCGCGATCTGATCGCGAAATTGCGCAAGCACCCGCTCAAGCGGGCCTTGCGCGTCTCGAAGATGACGCTGGCGGCGCTGGAGGCAACCTTGCTTGCCTATCGCAGCCCGGATCATCTGCCCCGCGACTTGCCGACGCTGCGCATGTTGACCCGCCCATTGGCGGAGCTGGAAGCCATGGCGTCGCGGCTGCTGCCGCGTATCGCCGCTGCGCTGGGCGAGGGCTGGGCAGTGTCGGCCGTGGCGGCAAAGGCCCAGGCCGGCAGTGGCTCATTGCCGGGGTCGGGAATTGACAGCCTCGCAATCGCGCTGGAGCCGCTTGCCGGATCACCGGGCAAGGCGTTGAGCGGACTCGCCGCGCGGCTGCGTGCACTGCCGCGCCCGGTGATCGGCCGCATCGCCGATGGCCGCCTGCAGCTCGACTTGCGCTGCCTTGAGGCCGAAGCTGAATTCGCCGCGCAATTGGAATGGTTAACCGAATAGGACGATTCGACCCTCCGCTTTGCACCGGGGCGGCAACCAGGCTATCCAGGCGATGGAAGAGAAACATCCCCGGTGGGATGCCCGGACTTCAAATCCGGCGGGAGGCGCGCGGCGTCTCCGGCAGGTTCGACTCCTGCCTCTTCCGCCAGTATCAATTGATTTTATTGATATTTAATCAACTGACCGGATTTGTTCCCATAATCGCTCCCCGATAGGTCATGCGCTAGGGCGCAAATTCTGGTTACAGCTTGCCGGTCAGTTATCCCTCCAATCGCTTCTCCATTAAGCGATCATGCCCAATCTCGAGCAACGACACTGCGAGGAAAAACGGAAACCACCACGCCGCCGCCAATGCAAATCGGCCCGCCTTTTCCCATGCATCCGCCTCGGGCCTCATTTGAATGAATATCTGAATGCCAACCATGAAATAGCAGGCGAGCGGGATAGACCACAGAAACCCTGCTTTAGGGAAATACCAGGCAAAGCGGTGTTCATGGTAGCTCTGGTCGGCAGTGTATGTGCCTATCTCGAAGAGCGCCGAGCACTGATGGAGGCTTGGGCCAGTTATTGCCTGGGGGCGGACGGCGGTCTTGTCGACCGGTCGTTCCTTGCGACGAACCGCTCCCGATTAGATCGCACGCTTGAACCAAGATAACCGCGATCGATGGTCATCAAATCGTGGCCGGATTCGTTTTTCCAACCGCCCATCGAGGTAACCGCCGCATTTGACGGCGGTTAGTGGACATCGGTCGGCGGCGCGCTGCTGGCGCGGGCCTAACGCAGGATTGAGAACTGCAGGCAGCTTGCCGCGTGAATTGCTGATTCACGCAGCCGCGACCACTTTGAACATGAAAATCCCGATTCAAGCATCCCATACGCGTAAAGAATTACCGCAATGCGACCCTGCGATCCTGATTTTTTCACCCGGCTCGGCATCGATCGGTTTGGAAAGAGGGAAAAACTGGACACCCCATGACGAGCCTTGCTTCTGATCAGGTCGGTTCTCAAAATAGGCTACTTCGTCCATCTGCAAGCCGATCCATTGGACAACACCATTAATCGTGCCGCCATGGGCTACCAATTCGATCTCAGCTTGCTCAGCGGTGACCAGAGTTTGCGCAAAATCAAACGAAAACAACGAAGCCGCCTCGCCGCGTATTTCCAGTCCTTCCTCGTCCCGCCCAAGGCTCAGCTTGCTAGGCAAAAGCCGGTTGAAGGGAGTCATGTCGAAGCCGCAAACAGTCTGCAGACTGCGTCCGGAGAGCCCTTCCCACCAAGCCAAAGCTACCCGCACATCCCCGGATTTTGGAATCATCTGGCCGCCTGGCTTCAGCAGGCGTCTCGCAACATCACGCATCGAAGGCAATACATGTTCGTCTACAACGTCCTTCCCGATGATCTCCGAGACGACCAAATCGACCTTACCGCCCAAGTCGACATAAGCATCGAGATTCGAGGAATGCATGGAAAGTATCGTCACTTGCTCTTCATAGCCATTGAGCTTGACGATTTCCCTGGCAACACTGGCAATCGCGGGATTGGCCTCGCAAGAAACGACCTGCTTCGCACCAGCTCTGGCGGCTAACATAGCGAGAAGGCCGGAGCCCGATCCGACATCCAGCACCCGAGTTTCCGTCGTGACTGCCCGATTCAATGCGTCTTCGAAGGCCTTGTTTCGCGGGATGTCGCCAAGCATCTGCCAATGCCAGCCTGGCACGGTCTGGGCCACGAAATCGCCTGCCTCGCGGAAGAGAGCCCTGTCGCCATTGGCTGAAGCCCGCGCTTGCGAGGCAATATCGAGTGAGAGCTCATGGTAGTTTTGTCGCCTGGCCAATTCAGCCAGATGCAGCAACGCCTTGCCATTGCCCCCAACGGCCGCGACAATCTGGTCAAATCCATCGCTCGGCAGAGCCAGGCCCTTTTTCATGTGGACAGTTTTCCCGTTGCGAGGCGCTTCAAATGGCCAAGCCAGGCAAGCCCATAGGAGCAATGCACCAATCGCTCAACCTCAGTCCATGGGGGGGGCGAATTGCTGCGGCGGCCGATCGGGTGGCGGCCTTTTGCGATGCAGCGTTATCGGCAGTTTGATAAGGCGTGGCGCAGGCAGGCCTCCCGTCGGCGCAATTCGCGCGCGACAGGCATTGCAAGGGCAATGTCGCGGGGGCGCCGCGCGGGAGGGCATGATCTCCCGCGGGGGTGAGGGGGTATAGTGATACTGGGCCACATTCACGCTGATGGCCGCACCAGCTCTTGATCGGTGCAGGCTCGCCACTTCAAATTGCGAGGGGAAAACTTTATTCAGCTTCATCGTCGTCGCGAGCCTCTGACCTGATGTGGTCAGCTTGCGCAGACGGCTTTGAGTGTTTTGGGTGTAAGGTTGACGATCTATCGGGACATCGACTGGGTGAGATTATAGCCTTTCCCGAAGGGCTTCATAGGGTGTTTTGCCGTTGAA
>CAXNKI010000136.1:0-5048 GCA_964202645.1 Alphaproteobacteria bacterium
CTTGCTTGCTTCGGCACCTGCGATGGAAATTGAGCCGGAAAAGCCGCCTTCGAGCAGGCCGATTGCCTGCAACATGGTCGATTTGCCCGAGCCCGAAGGCCCCAGCAGCGCGACGATCTCACCGGGGCGGACGTCGAGATCGACCCCGCGCAGCACATCGATGCGCACCCCGCCCTGCTCAAAGCTGCGCGCCAGGCCGCGCGCGCTGACGACAAGCTCACTCATAGCGCAGCACCTGAACCGGATCGGTGCTCGCCGCGCGGAAGGCGGGGTAGAGCGTGGCGAGGAAGCTGAACACCAGGGCCATGATGCTGATCGTGACGATCTCTACCGGATCGCTGCGGCTGGGTAGCTCAGTGAGGAAGCGGATCGAGGGGTCCCACAGGTTCTGTCCGGTCAGCAATTCGACCAGCCGCACAATCGGCTGGCGGAAGAACAGGAAGACAAAGCCAAGGATCAGCCCGGCAATCGTCCCCAGCACGCCGATCAGCGAGCCGGTGGCGACGAAAATCTTGAGCAGCGAGCGCCGCGTCGCGCCCATCGTGCGCAAAATAGCAATGTCGCGGGTCTTGGCGCGCACCAGCATGATAAGTGACGAGAGAATGTTGAACACCGCGACCAGCACGATGATCGACAGAACCACGAACATCGCCACCCGCTCGACTGCAAGCGCTTCAAACAGCGAGGCGTTGATCGTCTTCCAGTCGGATATCACCGCCTGGCCCGCGAGCTGCCGCGCCAGCGGCGCCATGATTTCAGCGACATTGTCGGGATCGTTGGTCTTCACTTCGATCATGCCGACAGAATCGCCCGTCAGCAGCAGTGTCTGGGCGTCCGCCATCGGCATGACGACGAAAGCCTGATCATAGTCATAGACCCCGATCTCGATGATCGCTGCGACCACATAGGCAATCTCGCGCGGCACTGTGCCAAACGGCGTGGCCCGGCCCTGCGGATTGATCACCGTGATCGTGTCGCCGACTTGCGCGCCGAGGTTTTCCGCCAGCCGCGCGCCGATGGCGACGTTGCTTGCGCCTGGTTGCAACGCTGAAAGATTGCCCATGGTCACTTTGGGCTCGAGCTTCTTGATATCTTCGGGAGTGTTGCCCCGGGCTAAAATGGCCTCGACCCTGCCGTTGAACGTGGTGAGCAGGGGCTGCTCGATCAGCGGCGAGGCGCTGACCACGCCCGGCGTTTCGCGCACTTGCTTGAGCACCTGCTGCCAGTTTTCCAGCCGGCCGCCATAGGCCTGGACAATCGCATGGCCGTTGAGCCCGACGATCTTGTCGAACAGCTCGGCGCGAAAGCCGTTCATCACGCTCATCACAATCACCAGCGCGGCGACGCCCAGCATCACCGCCGCAAGGCTGATGCCCGCAACCAGCGCAATAAACGCCTCGCCGCGCCCTGGAAGCATATAGCGCTTGGCGATGGTCCATTCGAAAGGGGTGAGGATCAAGCGTGTGGCCTGCGGGTTGGCTTGGGATGGATGGAAGGCGATTTAGGGCCGCGCACGTGATAGGGCAATGGCCGCGAGGCCACTATTGCCGGGAAATCGCCGCCAATTCCCCTGACCGGTGCCCACGCAGCTGTGACTGGCGTTGTCCCTCCCCTTGCTTTCGCGCCCGACAAGGCCCAATTGCGCCCACTCTAGCCCGCCGGAGCCGGACGATTCGATGAACTTGCCTCAAGCAATCCCCGACAGCGCGCCTTGGGATATCGATGGCGACAAGCTGCGCGAGGAATGCGGCATTTTCGGCGTCATCGGCGCAAAATCCGAAGCAGCCGCAATGACCGCGCTGGGCCTCCACGCACTTCAGCACCGCGGCCAGGAAGCGGTCGGCATTGTCAGCTTTGATGGCCAGGAATTTTATGCCCGGCGAGGCCTCGGCCATGTCGCGCAAGTGTTTGACGATCAGGCGAAGTTCGCCGAACTGCCCGGCGGCATGGCGTCGGGTCATGTGCGCTATTCGACCACTGGCGGCCAGGGCCTGCGCAATGTCCAGCCGCTGTTCGCCGATCTTGCGCGCGGCGGCTTTTCGATTGCGCACAACGGCAATATCTCGAACGCCATGGCGCTGCGCCGCGAGCTGATCGAGCGCGGCTCGATCTTCCAGTCGAGCTCCGACACCGAAGTCATCATCCACCTGATCGCCACCAGCCGCTTCGCCAAGCTGCTCGACCGGTTCGTCGATGCCCTGCGCATGGTCGAAGGCGCCTATTCGCTGGTCTGCATGACCCCCAAGCGCATGGTCGCCTGCCGCGATCCGCTGGGCATCCGGCCGCTGGTGATGGGCAAGATCGGGGACGCAACGATTTTCGCCAGCGAAACCGTCGCGCTTGATGTCATCGGTGCCGATTTCGTCCGCGAGGTGGAGCCGGGCGAGATAGTCGAAGTACGCCAGGATGGCCGCATAACCAGCCACCGACCGTTCGGCGAACATGCCCCCCGCCCCTGCATTTTCGAGCACGTCTATTTCAGCCGCCCGGACTCAATGACGGGCGGACGCTCGGTCTATGAAGTGCGCAAGCAGATCGGCGTTGAGCTGGCGAAGGAATCGCCGGTCGAGGCCGATCTGGTGATCCCGGTGCCTGACAGCGGCGTGCCGGCGGCCATCGGCTATGCCCAGCAATCGGGGATTCCCTTTGAGCTCGGCATCATCCGCTCGCACTATGTCGGGCGCACATTCATTCAGCCCGAGGACGGCGCGCGCCATGCCGACGTCAAGCGCAAGCACAACGCCAACCGCGCGCTGGTCGCGGGCAAGCGGATCATCCTGATCGACGATTCGATCGTGCGCGGCACCACCTCGCTGAAGATCGTCCAGATGATGCGCGATGCCGGCGCTGCCGAAGTCCACATGCGCGTCGCCAGCCCGCCGACCGAGCACAGCTGCTTTTATGGCGTCGATACGCCTGAGCGCTCCAAGTTGCTCGCCGCGCGGATGGACATCCAGGGAATGGCCGAATTCATCCATGCCGATAGTCTCGCGTTCGTTTCGATCAACGGGCTTTATCGCGCCGTCGGCGAAGCGGGACGCAACAGCGATGGCCCGCAATATTGCGATGCCTGCTTCAGCGGCGAATATCCCACCCGGCTGACCGACATGGCTGATCGCGAGAACCCGGCCCAGCTCAGCCTGCCGGTCGAAAAAGTCGCGTGAAACACTTTGATGGCCAAGTGGCGCTGGTAACCGGCGCCAGCCGGGGCATCGGCGCGGCCACCGCCGAGGCGCTGGCGGCAGCCGGCGCGCATGTCGTTCTCACCGCGCGTGATGCCAAGGCGCTGGAGGCCGTGGAAGAACGCATCCACGCTGCCGGGGGACAGGCAACAATTGCTCCGCTCGACCTCACCGAGCCCGACGGCATCGCCCGACTGGCGGCTGCAATCAGCCAGCGCTGGCAGGCGCTCGACATGCTGCTGATCAATGCCGCGGTCCTGCCGACGCTCACCTCGGTGGTTGATATCGATCCGCGTTCATTCTCTGCCGCGATGACCACCAATGCGCTCGCCACCCAGGCGCTGCTTGCCGCCTTCCACCCGATGCTGCGCGCGAGCAAAGACGCACGGGTGATCGGCATTTCGACCTCCGTCGCGATGAGCCCACGCGCCTATTGGGGCGCCTATGGGGCGAGCAAGGCCGCAGGCGAAGTGCTGCTGGAATGCTATGCGCAGGAAACCCGCAACACCACGTCGATCCGTGTTGCGATCGTCAATCCCGGCGCCACGCGCACAGAGATGCGCGCAAAGGCCTATCCGGGCGAGGATCCCGCCACACTGACGACTCCCGAGGTGGTAGCTGAACGGCTCGTGACCCTGTTTGGTGAACAGTTCGCCAGTGGTTGGCACGAATCGATTAACCAGCCTCAGTAAGGTCCTGTCAGCCTTTTCGCTCCATTTTTAGCCAAGGTTTGGCCCCCGGGGAGCGGCGTTCACGCGCTGACACTGAGATGACAACAATTTACGAATCGAAAGACAGCTACACCGTCGCCGCGCAGGAGGATCGCAGCGCGCCGCGCGTGCGCATCTCGATCCCGGCATCGTTGCGCGTTTCGGGCTCCAAAAGCTATCAGACCGTGGTCAACGACCTGTCGCTCAGCGGCTTTTCTGCCATGGCAATCAACCGGATGCTGCCCGGCTCGATCTGCTGGCTCACTCTGCCAGGGCTCGAATCGCAGCAGGCCGAAGTGATCTGGTGGGAAAACGGGCTGGTCGGCTGCGCCTTCAACAACCTGCTCAGCCCGATCGTCCACGACAACCTGCTCGCCCGCTGGCGCGGCGACGGGATCTATCGCTCGGTGTGCTGATCAGGGCCGCTTGACCAGGGTAACCTGGGCAACATCGATTGCCCGGCCGCGAAAGCCGCCCTCGCAATACATCAGATAGAAACGCCACAGCTGCACGAAGCGGGCGTCGAACCCGGCAGGAAGCCGCCCATCTTCCACCGCGCGATCAAACCGGGCCCGCCACTCGCGCAAGGTTTCCGCATAGTCGTCGGCAAAGCTCGCCTGATCCTGCCATTCCAGCCCGCGCTCGGCTGCCAGCTTGCGAAACGTGCTCTCGCGCACCAGCATCCCGCCCGGAAATACGTAAGTCTGGATGAAGTCGGCGCTGCGTGAATAGGCATCGAACAGCTCGTCGCGCATCGCGATATACTGGATCGCCGCGCGCCCGCCGGGCTTCAGGCAGCGCGCGATGCAATCAAAGAACGCCGCCCAGTATTCCTGCCCCACGGCTTCGACCATCTCGACACTGGCCACGGCATCGAACTCGCCAGTCGTGTCGCGGTAATCCTGCTTGCGGTAATCGATTTGCGCCTGCCCGCGCCGCTCTTGCGCCCAGGCGAGTTGCTCGTCCGACAGGCTGATCGCGGTCACATCTGCGCCCCGGCCCGCCAGATGCCGCGCCAGAGCGCCCCAGCCGCAACCGATTTCGAGCACGCTTCCTGCACCAGTCAGGCGATCGGCGATGGACTGCAATTTGCGCTGCTGGCCTGCCTCGAGGTTTTCTCCCGGGGTCGCAAAGCGCGCGGATGAATAGACCATCG
>CAXNKI010000137.1:0-5033 GCA_964202645.1 Alphaproteobacteria bacterium
TTTCGTAGACCTTCAGGAAAAGAACTGGCGGCGCCACATTGATCTCAACCTGGTGAGCAACCTTGCCGCGACATCGGCTGCGATCCCGATCATGATTGCCGGCGGCCGCGGCGGCGCGATCATCAATGTCTCGAGCATCGAGGGCGCTCGCGCCGCGCCGGGCTATGCGGTCTATGCCGCCTGCAAGGCCGGGATCAACAACCTGACCCGCACTCTGGCGCTGGAATTGGCCGAATACGGCATCCGGGTGAACACAATTGCTCCTGATTTCACCGACACGCCGGGCCTGCGCGGCAATTTCACCGGGCCAGTCGATAAGAGTCCGTTTGGCGACCCCTCGCCGGAACGCATCGCCTCGATCCGTAGCCGCACGCCGCTTGGCCGCAAAGGGATCGACGAGGAGTGCGGCATGGCGGCCGTGTTCCTTGCTTCCAAAATGGCGAGCTATGTCACTGGCACTGTTATGCCAGTCGACGGCGGCACCTGGGCGTCGAGCGGCTGGATCCGCGACAGCAAGGATGGCTGGATCCTGCCCCCCGAAGTCGCCGATTGAAGCGACAAGAACACAACTATCAAGTTACAGGAATTTTTGCATGACTTTCCCGCTGAGCGTCACTTTCCCCTTCGATCACGTTCACCTGCCCCAAGAATTCATGACTATGCAGGCGGTGCACGAATGCGCCAAGGCTGCAGAGGATGCCGGGTTCAGCTCCGGTGCAGTGACCGATCACCCGATCCCGTCCTATCGCTGGCTGGATAACGGCGGGCATTATGCTCAGGATCCCTTCGTCATGCTGTCGATGGTCGCGGCGGTGACGACGCGGCTGAAATTGCAGACAAACATCATCGTGCTGCCTTATCGCAATCCGTTCATCACCGCGCGGGCGGTTTCCAGCCTCGATCATTTCTCCGGTGGCCGGGTGATCCTGGGCATGGGCGCGGGCTATCTCAAGCCTGAATACAAGGCGCTTGGTGTTGATTTTGATAGCCGCAACGACCTGATGGACGAATATATTACTGCGATGAAGCTTGCCTGGACCGGCGAGGACTTTTCGTTTGAAGGCACCGGCTACAATGCAGTCGGCAACCGCATGCTACCCACCCCCGCGCAGAAGCCGCATCCGCCTTTACTGATCGGCGGCAATTCCAAGCGCGCTCTGCGCCGTACGGTGGAGCTGGGCGATGCCTGGCATCCCTTCATTGTCCCCAAGATGGTCACCGACACCGCGCGCACTGCCAATATCGACGGTGACGAGGATATCCTCGCCTGCATCGCCTATATGGCAGAGCATTGCGTCAAGGTCGGCCGGGAAACCCCGCCTGATGTGATCTGCTCCTCGACATTCGCAGTGAAGCCCGGCTTCAATGCGCAAGAAGCTATCGACGGCTACGAACACTTGCGCTCGCTGGGCGCCTGCGCCTCGGGCACCAGCATCCAAACCGAGTCCCGCTCCGAATGGTGCGATCTGGCCCGCCAGTTCGGCGAGCAAGTCATCGCGAAGCTCGGTTGATGGCAGAAAGCTCCACCGCTCTGGACGAATGGAAGGCACATTGGCCGCTGATTCTGGCCAGCCTGGTCGGCATGTCATTTTATTCGGTGGTGACCTATTCGCTGGGCACGTTCATCGCCCCGCTGGAAGAAGAGTTTGGCTGGAGCCGCGCAGCCATTTCGCTGGGCCTGACGATTTTCACCCTGACTGCGATGGTCGGCGGACCGTTCATCGGAGCTGCAATTGATCGCTGGGGCACCCGCAAGGTCGCCGTGCCCGGCATCGCGCTTCACGCTGCGGCTTTCGCTGGTTTGAGCCTGGCAAATGGCACGCTGGTGCAGTGGTATATGCTGTGGAGCCTGCTGGCAGTGGCCGCGCTGACCAGTAGGTCGCTGCTGTGGAGTACGGCGGTGTCGAGTGTCTTCACCAAAGGACGCAGCTTTGCCCTTTCTGTCATGCTCAGCGGCACGGCCATCGGCCAGATGTCGCCAATGCTCGCCGGCTGGCTGATCGAGGATTATGGCTGGCGGCAGGCCTATTTGCTGATTGGCTGCGGCTGGGGCGGTCTCGGCTTTGTGCTGGTGATGTTGTTCTTCCGCGATGCGCGCGAACAAGGCCGGCGCAGCGGAATTGCCGCACCTGTCTCCGCCGACCTTCCGGGGTTGAGCGTTGCCGAGGCGGTCCGCGATTCGCGGGTCCTGCGTATCGGGCTGGCCAACATCTTCCTCACGTTCGTCGGCTCGGGCATCGCCGTACATCTCGTGCCCATCCTGGGCGGCGCCGGGTTGACGCGCGGCGACGCGGTTGCCCTTGCCGCACTTGGCGGAATTACCGGAATCGCCGGAAAGCTGGCCGCTGGATGGGTGCTTGACCGCGTTCAGGGCAGTTTGGTGCCTTTCAGCTGTTTTTCCCTTTCTTCGATTGGCTACGCGCTGCTGCTCAATGGCGCTGGTTCGAAGCCAACTCTTGCCGCTGCCGTCCTGATTCTGGGATTTGCCGGCGGCACCGGCCTGCAGATCACCACATATCTGATCTCACGCTATGCGGGGCTGCGCAATTTCGGCAAGATCTTCGGCACGATCAGCAGCGCGATAATGCTTGGCACTTCGATCGGTCCGGTCTTCGCGGGGCGGATGTATGACATGACCGGCAATTACACCCTGCTGCTGACCATCGGCATCCCGATCGTTCTGCTTTGCGCCTTGTGCTTCGTCGGGCTTGGGCCCTACCCCGATTTTGCCGAGCGCAAGCCGGAATGACGCGGCCACAGGCTCTGTCCGCACGCGACGAATGGCGCAGCCACTGGACGATCATTCTGGCGGCATTGATCGGATATTCGATGGTCGCAGTGCCATCGATCACGCTGGGTCTGTTCATGGAGCCGGTGACCCGCGAATTCGGCTGGAGCCGGGCTGAATTCTCCTATGGGCTGCTGGTGGTCGCACTGGTCACTACCCCGCTGGTGCCTTTTGCCGGTGCGCTGGCCGATCGCTTCGGTGCGCGGCGGGTTGCGCTGCCGGGCACTGCGCTGCATGCACTCGCGCTCGCTGCCTTCGGGCTGATGATGCCCTCGCTATGGCTATGGATGGCAGCCTGGGCGGTCTATGCCGTGATGCAGCTGTCGATCCGCTCGATGATCTGGACCGGCGCGATCTCGGCGGCTTTCGTGGCGGGGCGCGGAATGGCGCTTGCGGTGTTCATGAGCGGCACCGCCCTCGCCCAGGTACTGGGGCCGCTGGCGACGCGCTGGCTGATTGACGAGCACGGCTGGCGCAATGCCTTTTTCGCCATTGCCGCCGTATGGGGCGGACTCGGCTTCGTGCTGGTCGCACTGTTTTTCCGCGACTTGCGCCAAGGTGGCTCAAAGCAGGCAGCCCAAAGCGCACCAGTCCTCCAGCCGGGACTCTCCTTGGCCCAGGCGCTGCGTGACTGGCGGCTGATCCGCATAACTTTCGCCATGTCAATCGTCAGCCTGATTGCCTCGGGCTTCATGATCCACCTCGTGCCAATGCTCACCGGCGGCGGTATGGACCGCAGCGCCGCAACCCAGATCATCGCGCTCACCGGCTTCACCGCACTGGCCGGCCAGCTCGCCGCCGGCTTCCTGCTCGACCGAATCAAGGGTTTCTGGCTCGCGCCGGCGTGTTTCGCCATGCCGGCACTGGGATTCCTCGCGCTGATGCCGCTGATCGGCGGAGCGCTGCTGCCTGTGGCATTGACCATCCTGTTCATCTCGCTCGGCACTGGCACGGCGCTCAACATCACCATCTATCTGGTCTCGCGCTATGCCGGCCTGCGCCACTTTGGTGCGATTTTCGGCGTCGTTTCGAGCTGCATGGGGCTGGTTGCGGGGGGCGGACCGCTGTTGGCAGGCTGGATTTTCGATTCCTTCGGGAGTTACGAGCCCTTCCTGTGGATCGCCGCGGGCGGCGCCGCGCTGGCTGGTGCGGCGCTGCTGCGGCTTGGCCCCTATCCCGTTTTCGAACCGGTTCAGCCGGGCGAAAGCGAGCCTGCTCCAATTGTGTCACCGGCGGCTTGACCAATTCAACTTTCGAACCAATAACCCCGTCCCACTGATGGAGTTTGCATGTCACGTCGCAGCCGTATCCTTGCCGCCCTCTCCCTAGGCCTGATCGGCGCGCCATTGCTGGCTGCCCCCGCAGACGTGGTCCGAGCCCGGATTGCCGGTCTGCGCGAGCTGGGCGCGGCATTCAAGAACGCCAACGACGCACTGCGCGGCGGCGAGCCGCAGACCATCATGATCCGGCAATCGGCGCGCGAGATCGTCAGCGCCGCGCGCGCGCAGTATCAATGGTTTCCGGCTGGCACGGGGCCAAACCCAGCATGGAAGACTGCCGCCAGGCCTGATATCTGGACACAGACCACCCGCTTCCGCACCGCGCAGGACAATTTCGCCCGCGCTGCAGATGCCTTCCAGCGCGCGGCCATGGGCGGCAATGCCGATGCCATGCGGAGCAGTGCGCGGACACTCGGCGCGACCTGCAAGGCCTGCCACGACCAGTTCAAGAACCAGGAGAAATCTTGACATGCGCCTGAGGGCAACGGCATCGATTGCCCTGCTGGCGGTCCTCGCGCCGACCCCACTGCTGGCCAAGCCAGCAGCGCCTCCCGCGCCGGCACAGTCAGCCCAGTTCATCGGCACGGCCATTAATGTTGCCGACCGCGAGCGCTCGCTGCGCTTTTACACGCAGGCCCTCGGGCTCCATCTCGCCACAACAATCAGCACGGGCAAAGGCAGCGAGACAATCCTGCAGTTTCCCGGTTCGCCCGGCCAGCCCGCCTTGCTGCTGATGCACGACAACACGCCCGCCGCCCCGGCGGCGATGACCCATGGCAACGGATTCTCCCGCCTCGTCCTGCGCGTCACCGATCTCGCCGTGCTCGCCGCGCGGATGGACCAGCTCGGCTATGCCCACGGCGCCGTGCGCCAGGCCGGGCAGGCGGGTTACAGCATCATGATGGCCAACGATCCAGACGGATACCGGCTGGAACTGGTCCAGCAAGTGCAGCCACAAACCGGGA
>CAXNKI010000138.1:0-5026 GCA_964202645.1 Alphaproteobacteria bacterium
CGATGAGGCCGAGGCCACTTTGGCACGCGAAAGCGCCGCCCAGCGGGTCAATGCCGGTTATGTCATCGATGCCGAGCGCACCGCCGAAGGCGTCCGTCCCGCCCATATCAAGGAGCGCATCCGCGCGCTGGGGCCGACCGTTCGCCTCGACCTGTCGCTTGATCCCACCGCCACGCCCGAGCGAGTTCTCTGATGTACAAATATGACCAATACGACCAGGCAATGGTCGACACCCGCGTTGCCGAATTCCGCGACCAGACCGCGCGGCGCATTGCTGGCAAGATGACCGAGGACCAGTTCAAGCCATTGCGCTTGCAGAACGGTCTCTATCTCCAGCTGCACGCCTATATGCTGCGTGTCGCGGTGCCTTATGGCACGCTGAGCAGCGCACAGATGCGCGTGCTGGGCGACATCGCCGACAAGTATGACCGCGGCTATGGCCATTTCACCACCCGGCAAAACATCCAGTATAACTGGATAAAGCTGGATGAAGCCCCTGATATTCTTGCTGATCTCGCCAAGGTCGAGATGCACGCTATCCAGACCAGTGGCAATTGCATCCGCAACATCAGCTCCGATCAATATGCTGGGGCGGCGGCAGATGAGCTAGTTGATCCAAGGCCTTATGCCGAGCTCCTGCGCCAGTGGTCGAGCTTCCACCCGGAATTTCTTGCCTTGCCACGCAAGTTCAAGATCGCGGTGATTGCTTCGGACACCGATCGCGCAGCAATGCGGCTGCACGATATCGGCATCCAGATCGTGCGCAATGCGGCCGGCGAGATCGGTTGCGCCTTCTATGTCGGCGGCGGCATGGGCCGCACCCCGATGATCGCACCGCTGATCCGCGACTTTGTGCCGCTCGATCAGCTGATTACCTATTCCGAGGCCTGCCTGAGGGTTTACAACCGCTATGGCCGGCGCGACAACAAGTACAAGGCGCGTATCAAGATCCTGGTCCATGAGCTTGGCAAGGAAGAATATTCCCGCCAGGTCGAGGAAGAGTTTGCGCACTTGCTCACGCAAGGCATCGAGCCGCCGATTGCCGAGCTTGAGCGCATAATTCCCTATTTCGCCGACCCGGCCTACGAGGCTGGCGCGAGCGACGATCTCGACCGCTCGGACCCGGATTTCGCCCTCTGGGTTGACCGCAACTGCCACGCTCACAAGCAGCCGGGCTATATGATCGCGACGATCAGCCTCAAGCCCGTCGGCGGTATCCCGGGCGATGCCAGCGCCGATCAGATCCGCCTGATGGCTGATCTTGGCCGCGACTACAGCTTCGACGAATTGCGCGTCACTCATGCGCAGAACATAGTCCTGCCCCATGTCCGCAAGGCCGATCTTTACACTCTGTGGCAGGCGCTCGATGCGGCGGGGCTGGGAACGCCCAACCTCGATGCGATCGGCGACATCATCGCCTGCCCCGGCCTCGACTATTGCAGCCTGGCCAATGCCCGCTCAATTCCTATTGCCCAGAAGATTTCCGAACGCTTCGCAGCGCAGGAGCGCAGCGACAAGATCGGCGAGCTGAAGCTCAAGATTTCGGGCTGCATCAATGCCTGCGGTCATCACCATGCCGGCCACATCGGCATCCTGGGCGTCGACCGCAAGGGCACTGAAAACTACCAGCTATCGCTCGGCGGCTGCGAGGGCGCGGATACCTCGCTCGGCACGATTACCGGCCCCGGCTTCAGCGAGGACGGCGTCGTCGATGCGGTTGAGAAGGTTACGGATGTCTATCTCGCCAACAAACAGGGCGAGGAGCGCTTCCTCGATACCTACCGCCGCATTGGCATGGCCCCGTTCAAGGAGGCACTTTATGACTGAGGTCCAGTTCCGCTTCCGCGATGACGCTGCGCCTTCCGGCCCGGTTGCCGCTTTTGGCACCTTCGGCGAGCAGTCGAACGCTGCTGCGGTGCGGATCGAGCCGGGCGACGATGTCCGCGCGCTCCTGCCCTTTCTTGACCGGCTGAAGCTGGTCGAGGTCAATTTTCCGGCCTTCACTGACGGTCGCGGAAATTCGGCGGCACGTATCCTGCGCGAATCCGGCTACACTGGCGAGCTGCGTGCGGTCGGCGATGTCATCGTCGATCAATTGCCGGCGCTGCGCCGCTCCGGCTTTGACAGTTTCGCGCCGCAAGTGCCGCTCGATCCAGCCGATGCCGAGGCCGCCTTTGGGCGCTGGCCGCACGTCTATCAAGCCGACGCCATCGGCTCTGCGCCGATCTGGAAACTGCGCCATGGCTGAGGGCCAGCGCCTGAGAGACCGCATCGACACCAGACCCCGCTTTCGCGAGGCCGATGCCGTGCGTCTCAACCGGCTCTATCGCGGCAATGATACGCTCGAAATGCTCACCAGCGTGCTCAAGGACGGCCTCGCCGGCGAAGTCGCGGTGGTCTCCAGCTTCGGTGCGGAGAGCGCGGTGCTGCTCCATCTGGTCAGCCGGATCGATCCGGCAATTCCGGTGCTGTTCCTGGAAACTGGCAAGCATTTCCCTGAAACGCTCGCTTACCGGGACACGCTGACCGAATTGCTGGGGCTCACCGGTCTGCGCAATCTGATCCCTGCCCCCGCCGAGATTGCGGCGAAGGACGAAAGCGGCCTGCGCTGGTCCTATGATCCCGATGGCTGCTGCGAAATCCGCAAGGTGCAGCCGCTGGCGCGCGCGCTGGGCAGCTTCGATGCGACGATCACTGGGCGCAAGGCGTTCCAGTCGAGCACCCGCGCCGCGCTCCCCCGCTTCGAGATCGACAGCAGCGACGCCATCGGCCGGCTCAAGATCAATCCGCTGATCGACTGGTCGCCGGAAATGATCGCTGCCTACATCGCCGAACATGGTCTGCCCGCGCACCCGCTGGTCGCCGAAGGCTATCCGTCGATCGGCTGCTCGCCCTGCACCAGCAAAGTAGGCATCGGCGAAGATCCGCGCGCCGGCCGCTGGCGCGGCTGGGACAAGGTCGAATGCGGCATCCACGTGCCCGGCGGGCCGGATGCTGGCGGGGACGACCTGCCGCCCGATTACGATCCGGTTTTCTGATCCGCACCGGTCAGCTAGCCGCTGGTTGACCTGCCACCAAGTTCGGGCATGTTCACCTCTTAGATGGGAGCTGGACATGAAACTGGAATCAATCGCACTGCACCATGGTTATTCTTCGGACCCCACCACCAAGGCGGCGGCGGTTCCGATCTACCAGACCACTTCTTACACATTCGACGATACCCAGCATGGCGCCGACTTGTTCGATCTGAAGGTGCAAGGCAACATCTACACTCGCATCATGAACCCGACCACGGCAGTGCTTGAGGCGCGGGTTGCCGAAATGGAAGGCGGCATCGGGGCGCTTGGGCTGGCATCGGGAATGGCGGCAATCACTTATGCCATCCAGACCATAGCTGGCGTGGGCGACAACATTGTCTCTGTCTCGCAGCTCTATGGTGGCACCTACAATCTTTTCATGCATGCTTTCCCGCGCCAGGGGATCGAGACCCGCATGTTCGCGGCCGACGACTTCGCCGCACTCGAAGCCGCGATAGACAGCAGGACCAAGGCGGTTTTCCTTGAATCGATCGGCAACCCGGCCGGCAACATCGTCGATATTGAGCGGGTCGCTGAAATCGCGCACCGCCACGGCGTGCCGGTCATCGTCGACAACACCGTGGCCACACCCTACCTGTGCCGCCCCTTCGATTTCGGAACCGACATCGTCGTCCACTCGCTGACCAAGTATATCGGCGGGCATGGCACGACCATCGGGGGCATCATCGTCGACAGTGGCCGGTTCGACTGGGCAGCGAACAAGGACCGCTTCCCCATCCTGAACGAGCCTGACCCATCATATCACGGCGTCGTCTATACGGAAGCCTTGGGTCCGGCTGCCTATATCGGACGGGCACGGGTAGCCCCCTTGCGCAACACCGGGGCGTCATTATCGCCGCACAGCGCCTTCCTCATCCTGCAGGGTCTCGAGACGCTGGGCCTGCGCATGGAGCGGCACTGCTCCAATGCCCTGAAGGTGGCCGAATACCTCAAATCACATCCCAAGGTCGGCTGGGTGCGCTACGCGGCACTTGCCGACAACGAATACAATGCACTGGCGCAGAAAATGACCAGAGGTCATGCCTCGGGCATTCTCAGCTTCGGCATTTCCGGTGTCAAGGAAGCCGGCGCGCGTTTCATCGACGCACTGCAAATGATCCTGCGGCTGGTCAACATCGGGGATGCCAAGTCGCTGGCTTGCCACCCCGCCTCGACCACCCACCGTCAGCTCAATGCGGCTGAACTCGCCTCGGCGGGAGTTTCGGAAGACATGGTGCGGATTTCGGTCGGTATCGAACATGTCGACGACATCATCGCCGATATCGAACAGGCGCTGGCGGCGGCCTAAAGCCAGCCCTCGCGGCGATACCATTCTGCGGTGCTCCGCAGACCGGCCCGGGTCTCGACTTGCGGCGACCACAGTTCGAACGGAACCCCAGCCCCGTCACTTACGCACCAGTCAGGATGCGCCATGTAGCCTGCCCGGTCGAGCGTCAGTTTGGCCTTGCTCCGCCGCAGCAGCTCGTCGCCGCGCGCTGCCCATTCAAGCATACTGCGCGAAAGCCCCGGAACCCAGACTCGGGCGCGGCCCACGGCCCAGCCGATGGCCCGCGCCAGTTCGTCCTGACGCCAGCCGCCCCGGCGGCCATCGTCGGGCTCGAAGGTATGGTGGCTCACCCCTTCCCCGCCCGGCACCAGCGCGAGCAGCAGCCGCGCGAGGTCTTCGGCGTGGATCAGTGAAGTCCGCCCGCCGCGCACCGCCGGCACCACGCCCCAGCGCGCAGAGCGGAACAGCTCGAACATGGCATCATCTCGCGGGCCATAGACCGCCGGCGGACGCACGACCGTCCAGTCGAGCCCGCTTGCCCGCACCATGCGCTCACCGCGCGCCTTCGAGCCGCCATAGAGCGACAGCTCCGGCTCGCGCGCAGCAAGCGACGAGACATGGACCAAGCGCGGCACGCCGGCCGCCAGCGCCGCCTCGACCA